>DATGOS010000191.1:0-3656 GCA_035305725.1 Cyclobacteriaceae bacterium | reverse complement strand
TCCTTGATTATGGATGCAGGATCCTTTCGCACAGAGACAGCCAATCCGTAGTCCGGCTTTTCAAGGGTTTCAAATTGCGAATCCAACAATGCCGGATCCATAAAATGTCCCCGTCGTTGGCGAAGCCTCTCCTGAATGATTACCTTGGTTCCTTCCAACAGTATCCAATGGATATCGGGAACGGATTGAAGGATGCCTCTGTACCTTTCACTCAATGCGGAACAGGCCAAAACCGCCCCGCCTTCCCGATCCCAAACCCTTATCTGTTCGGCTAGGTACTCCAGCCAGGGCAAGCGGTCATCGTCCGTCAACGGTATCCCTTTGGTCATCTTCCTGACATTGGCATCCGGGTGAAAATTATCAGCATCATGAAAGGGTATCCCCAGCTCCTTCGCCAACAACTTGCCAACGGTGGATTTTCCGCTTCCCGAAACCCCGAATACTACAATGATCATTTTCTAAAATAGGATAAATTAACTTGAAATTAGAAAATTTAACGTTAAATAAATGAATAACTTTGAAATCTATTCGTCCCAAAGCTTATGCGTCCCAAAACCAAAGAATGCCCCTCCTGTGCGATGGAAGTGGATATGGACAACGCACTATGTCCTATTTGCGGCTATGAATTCCCCCGCCAAAAGCCCATTTATCAATGGATAGCCATCTTGCTGGTGATCGTATTCTTGCTTGCCATCCTGTTGTAACCGCCGCTGGCATTGGCCTGCAGGACGGAAGCTATTGTATCCGGCTTTTGATCACCACCGTCTGCGCGGGATTTAGCGGGTCATTGCTGAAAAAGGTGAGTGTCTTGTGGTCAATCCCCCTTCTTCCCCTGGGGTTGAATGTAAAAGACAAATCCACCTGTTCTCCCACTTGTAAATCATTTTTCTTTAAAGAAAACACCAGGCACTCACAATTAGATACCACTTTCCGAATATTCAGGGCACGGCCACCTTCATTGCGCAAGCTGACGACCCGTGTTACGGGACGGTTTGCGTCTATCCTGTTTAGATCCACTTCCAATTCAGATACAACCAGTTTGGGCACCTTATCCACCTCGCTGACAGGCACCGGATCGAAATACTCCAACACGTTGGCCATCAAACCCAGGTTGATAGGGGACTCGTCTTCAGCGGTCAGTACAATTTCAAGCTGCTCCTCAAAAAAGCCAAAATCCTGTTTCATCTGCCCGTCATACTGAATCTCCAGCAAGCCTCTTGATTTTGGCGGCACCACCATGGGCAAAAAGCGCAACTTTATGTGGTCCGGGATGACGGTTTTTACCAAATTTATCATCAGGGGAAAATCCCTGGAATTGTAGAAATCTACGTATTTGGTCTTGGGCTCATTGGTGAACACATCACCCATATTGATTGCCGGCGCATAAAAACCAAGCGCGCCGCGCAAGTTTGAGTAATGGCTTTCGATGCTCTGCGGATAAGGGATATTGTAGCCCTCCAAAATCAGGGAGTCCCCCTCGGAATCAATGTTGGTTTTGACCACCACGGTCTTGGAAAAGGCCCCGGCCCTGACCGTGGGCGTATAACTGATTTTGATGGAACCAGTCTCATTCTGGGACAAAGTGTCCCTGGTATAGGAAGCTGTCGTACAACCGCAATCAGTAATAATTTCTTCGATAAAAATGGGAAAGTTGGCCCTGTTCACGAAAACAAACTCCGCACTCACATCCCCGTCCTCCTCCATGACAGCCCCTAAATCCGCTATGTTTTTATCCCAAAACAATTGCGTTTTCTCCGAAAACGGAGCCTGAGCGTAAAGGGGATTTAAAATAAAAATCAATAAAACAAAAGCTAGACAAGTCTTTTCCATACCTGCAAATAACGGCAAAAATCATACGTATTATGCCTTAATCTGTTTATTTTGCAACAAAATTAGACAAATGGCAAGAGTACTCACAGGCATTCAAAGTTCAGGCAGGCCTCATTTGGGAAACCTTTTGGGAGCGATTGCCCCCGCAATCCAACTGACCAGGGAGCATGACAGCGAATCGTTTATCTTCATCGCGGACCTGCACTCCCTCACCACCATAAAAGACGCGGAAACCAGGAAGCAAAACATTCTGGCGGTCGCGGCGGCATGGCTGGCCTTTGGCCTGGACATCTCCAAATCCGTTTTTTACAGACAGTCCCGAATACCGGAAGTAACGGAGCTGACCTGGTATTTGAGCTGTTATACACCTTTTCCCATGTTGGCCAACGCCCACAGTTTTAAAGACAAATCCGACCGGCTGGCGGATGTAAACGGCGGGCTGTTTATATACCCGGTCCTGATGGCCGCGGATATCCTCATGTATGAAGCGGATATGGTGCCGGTCGGAAAAGACCAGCTGCAACACCTGGAAATGACCAGGGATATCGCGAGTTCGTTTAATCATAAAGTCGGAGAGGAAATTTTTACCCTGCCCGAGCCATTGATTTCTGAAGCGGTACAGATTGTACCGGGTACGGATGGGCAAAAAATGAGCAAATCCTACAACAATTATATTGACATTTTTTTGCCGGAAAAACAACTGAAGAAAAACATTAACAACATCGTCACCGACAGCCTGCCTCTGGAAGCCGTTAAAAATCCGGATTCCTGCAATGTTTTTCAGCTTTTCCGTCTGGTGGCTGAGGAGCGGGACACCGCCGCCTTAAAAGAAAAGTACCTGGCCGGCAACTTTGGGTACGGACACGCCAAAGCCGAACTTCTTGGGGTAATCCTGTCAAAATACCAGGAGGAACGCCGGATGTTTGACCACTACATGAACCATCCCGAAGAAATTGAAGCCAAATTGAGTGAGGGCGAAGCCAAAGCGAAAGAAGTGGCTACCGCCATGTTGAACAGAGTGCGGGAAAAACTGGGATTTCTATAAAAAATTACCGGACCTTCTGGCTTACCAGAGCAGATGGTAGACTCTTACCCGGGCACAAAGCCGTTTCAGTCCTTAGGAAATACTTCCTGTATGGCCTCCAGATAATCAAATCCATGTCCTACTGTGGGTTCAATATGGTTTCCTTCGAGGTATTCGTTCCAACAGCAAACCATAATGGTGCTGCCCGTTTCGGATGCATATTCTTGGGAGGTTTTTTTTGCCTCCTGCAATTTTTCTTTAAATGAGGCCTTGTTGCTGATTACCCTGTCCTTTTGGGGTTCAGACGGGAACCCGCTGGGTTGGGGCCAGGTTCCTCCCATGGGTTTCATGTTCCAGCCCATAGCCACCGGCACCTGATACTCAAATTCCGGATCATTTTTAAAATACTCGCTCCATTTTTGCCAGTGACCCCGATACGTTTTTCTCATGTCCTTGTAGCTTTCGTTGTCCTGGCCAAAAAAGCTGTGGTAGATATAGGCGGTTAGTCCTTCAAAGCCCATTTTCTTGAGCCTGGGGACATAATCCTGAAAGAGCATTTTATCGACATACGTCCCGCCCAGCCAGGGCCGTTTTGGATCCTTGGGCTTCCAATGGGTGGGCATGGCATAGGGAAGTTCGGCGGGTTGCATGGCACCGGCAGCCACGGCGATGAATTTTATCCCCTTCAACCCGGCATCCCGGGCCAGCGCTTTGGATCTTTCCAGAAGCTCGCTGATGCTCACTCCATAATAGGAGGCTCTTGATTCCGTATCGTGTGGAAAATAAAAATACACGATGGGCC
>DATGOS010000190.1:0-2167 GCA_035305725.1 Cyclobacteriaceae bacterium | reverse complement strand
GGAGATGCCGGTGATCCCCGTTGTCCAAAACCCTCATCCATTCCCGGATGGTTCCCGGGGTTTTAAATTACTGCCAATCCGGCACTGTTCTTTTGAATTCATGCCTGTCCGCGCTATCTTTGCATCGACATGAAGCCGGGTTTTTTCCATAATGTTAAACAGTGCTGTTTGCTCATGATGGCAACGGCCATGCTGTTTAAGGCATTTTTGGCACCCGCAATATTTATAGATTTCAAATTGAACCAGGATTACATCGCCAAGGTCCTTTGCATCAACCGGGAAAAACCTCAACTGGAATGTAACGGTCAGTGTATCCTGATGAAGAAAATGGAGCAGGCGCAGGATTCCAATTCTGCCGAGCAAAGCCAAAGCTCCAAAACACATCTATTGGAAATATTTTCCGAAGTGTCCCCTTTGTTCCAGCCCCTGACATTTTCTGCTGTTCAGCAGGAGTTTTTAGCCCATGACGATGCTGCTTCATTTGTGCTTTTATCCAGCATATTCCACCCTCCCCAAATTTCCTGACTGTAATAGGGCTTGATCAATGACAAGGGCACCGGTCTTTCCCGGAGCGGTATGTCCTTACATCAGGTTCCCACCTCTTCCAAAGCGTTTTTATCTTTTCATTTACAGTCTAATCATGTGTGAGAAACTAAAAATTACCACACTGTTCCTGATATTGTACCTGGCAGGCCATGGGCTTATGGCGCAGGTACTGG
This sequence comes from Cyclobacteriaceae bacterium, assembly GCA_035305725.1. Classification (GTDB taxonomy): domain Bacteria; phylum Bacteroidota; class Bacteroidia; order Cytophagales; family Cyclobacteriaceae; genus DATGMS01. The sequence continues at coordinate 1,448 of DATGOS010000190.1, read as the reverse complement.
TCACGGGCCAGGTGCTGGACCATGAGTCGGGAGCGAGCATCCCCGGCGTCAATATATCCATCGGTACTGCTATGGTAGGGGCGGTATCGGACCAAGAGGGAAGGTTTTCCCTTTCCGTGCGGGACTCGGCCGCAGTACTTACTTTTACTTCCATAGGCTATGTGACGGAGAAAAAACCTTTGAAAGAAGGTCCGATGACCGTTTCTTTGCAGCCTTCTCTCCTGGACCTCGCCCAGGTGGTAGTCTCTGCCGGGGGTGGCGCCCAGCCACGTGCAGACGCCCCCATTGCGATCAGCAAGATAACGCCCAGGATGCTTGAAGAAACCAAAGCAGCAAGCCTCGAGCAGGTCATTAACAAAGTCAACGGCGTTTACATGGTCAATTTGGGCAATGAACAGCACAGCATGGGAATCCGGCAGCCCCTTACCGTCAAAAGCCTCTTCCTTTATCTGGAGGACGGCATTCCCCTACGCCCCACCGGAATCTATAACCACAACGCCTTGATCGAAATGAACATGGCCGCGCTCCAGTCTGTCGAGGTGATCAAGGGGCCTGCCTCATCGGTCTACGGCAGTGAAGCCATAGGAGGTTCCATCAATTTTATCACCAACACCCCACCCGAATCAGGTGAAGCCCGCCTGGGCATCCAGGGCGATAACCTGGGCTACAAGAGGGTTGATTTTGAAGCGGGGGACACCTTTGGGAGTACCGGGATCTATGCGGCCGGGTATTATGCCGACAGAAAGGATGGCTACAGGGAGCACAGTGATTTCCACAAGCTGAGCCTGAACATCCGGGCTCAATATGATTTTGGCAACAGGGATAAAATTACCGCCGCCCTCGCCCTGACAGATTATAAGACCGACATGACCGGAAGTATTGACAGTACGGATTTTTACAGTAAAAATTATCCCAGCCGGCATACTTTCACCTACCGGGAAGTAAAGGCCTTACGGCTGCGGACCTCCTGGGAGCATTTTTGGAATGACCGGAGCAAAACCGGCATTAACCTGATCTACCGCGACAACCTTATGGGCCAAAATCCAGCTTATCGGGTGCGGGACAGCCGCCAGCATCTCGACAAGGCTTCCGGAGAAATCAATGTGCAGACTTTTCAAAGCTTCGGTGCCATCATCCGGCATATGCAGGAAATAAACTGGCTTAACGCCCGGCTGGTCGGCGGACTGAGTATGGACAATAGTCCAAGCGGGTTTGTGGCGGAGCATATTGAGGTAGACAAGGATGAAAACGGAAATTATTCCGCCTACCACCGTATGGATTCCCTATTAACCCACTATGACGTGGACCTGATGAACACCGCCGCCTTTGCCCAGTTTGAGCTGACGCCGGTTCAAAAACTCAAGCTGATCCTGGGCATGCGGTACGACCACTTCCTTTATGACTACCGCAATCACCTCACCCCGGATGCGTTTTCAGGAGCGCCGGAT
>DATGOS010000189.1:0-2180 GCA_035305725.1 Cyclobacteriaceae bacterium | reverse complement strand
TTCTGAGTTCGCCAAAATAACACCATCCCTGACCACACAGTCCCTTTCATGGGAGAAATAGAGCGAAGGAAGTTCGATGTTCTCCAATTTGATGTACTGCCATACATCCATTTCCGTCCAGTTAGAGATCGGAAAAATCCGGAAGTGTTCCCCGATGTGTTTTTTACCGTTGAAAAGGTTCCAAAGTTCTGGACGCTGGTTTTTGGGATCCCACTGACCAAACTCATCACGATGGGAAAAGAAACGCTCCTTGGCCCGGGCTTTTTCCTCATCCCGCCTAGGGCCTCCCATGGCAGCATCAATTTTATATTTTTCCAGGGTGTCTAACAAGGACACGGTCTGCAAGGCATTTCTGCTCGCATTTACCCCTGTTTCCTCCCGAACTCTTCCAGTATCAATGCTTTCTTGAACCGATCCCACATAGAGCTGCACCCCCAGCTTTTCTACCAGCTGGTCCCGGAAAGCAATGGTTTCCGGAAAATTGTGGCCCGTGTCTATATGGATCAGGGGAAAAGGAATCTTGGAAGGGTAGAAAGCCTTTTTGGCTAAGTGAGAAAGAATGATACTGTCTTTGCCCCCCGAAAAAAGCAATGCCGGTCGCTCGAATTGGGCCACCACTTCCCGGATGATAAAAATGGCTTCCGCCTCAAGCTCCTTTAAATGCGTCAAATAATATTTTCCCATGCTATAAGTTTATTTTATTTTCCAAGGCCTTTATGATTTTCGAAACCGACACAGAAGTCTTTTCCTCATGGCTTTTGATGCACATAAAGGGGTTCGACGGCAATTCATAAGGCGAATTAATTCCAGTGAAATTGGCTATTTGACCCTTCCTGGCTTTCTCATATAGGCCTTTTACGTCCCGTCGTTCGCAGACTTCCAAAGGGCAATCCACAAACACCTCCAGGTAATTCTCCTCCCCTACGGTAGACTGTATCAACTTTCTGTCCTCTTCCAAAGGTGTGATAAAAGCCGCAATCACAATTAAACCGGCATCCATCATCAGCCTGCTGACTTCTGCAATCCTTCGTATATTTTCCACCCGATCCTCCCGTGAAAAGTCGAGGTCGTTGTTAAGCCCACAACGTATATTATCCCCATCGAGTAGGTAGGTTTTAAAACCTAAACGATGTAAGCCCACTTCGGTACCGTTGGCCAAAGTGGACTTTCCGGATCCCGAAAGCCCGGTAAACCAGAGTAAGACAGGCCGTTGGTTCATCACCTTTAGCCTGTCGTATTGTTTGATTCTAAAATCTGAGGGATGGATGTTTTCCTGCATAGCTCAAGTAATAGCATATTAGGTGTTAAGATAATCAAAAGATGCCAAAGCATGCTATATTAACTTAACACCTAATAGCCCCACCAAGATCAGGCCACCCGTAAGATATCCCCCTTACTGTTTACATCCCTATACCGTAGTGTTGGTACCCCATTTCCTTCAGGTAAGCAGGGTCGTAAATATTTCTGCCGTCAAAAATCAGCTTATTCTTCATGACTTTTGACAGGACTTTCCAGCTAGGAATCCTGAACTCGGACCATTCAGTGACCAGCAACAAAGCATCCGCGTCCACGCAGGCTTCATAAGCATCTTCACAATAGGTGATTTTATCCCCAATGTAGTGCTCCTTGGCTTCCTTCATGGCTATAGGGTCATAAGCTTTCACCTGCGCCCCGGCGGCCAGAAGTTGGTCGATGATCACAATGGAAGGTGCCTCCCTCATATCATCCGTATTGGGCTTAAAGCTCAATCCCCACATGGCAAAAGTCTTGCCTTTCAGATCTCCCCCGAAATGGGCATTAATTTTACTGAACAACACTTCTTTTTGTGCTTCATTCACTTCCTCAACCGATTCCAGCACCCGGAGGTTATAACCGAACTCCCTTGCGGTACGGATAATGGCTTTGACATCTTTTGGAAAACAGGAGCCACCGTAACCAATGCCTGGATAAATGAATTTCGTGCCGATCCGGGAATCTGAACCGATGCCCTTACGCACCATATTGGCATTAGCTCCTACCAGTTCACACAGGTTGGCAATGTCGTTCATAAAACTGATCTTGGTAGCCAGCATGGAGTTCGCCGCATACTTGGTCATCTCTGCGGAGGGGATATCCATGTAAATCATCCTGTCACCGCTGAGCTGGAAGGGCTTGTACAGCCTTCGCATAATTTGTTCCGC
>DATGOS010000188.1:0-5397 GCA_035305725.1 Cyclobacteriaceae bacterium | reverse complement strand
CCTGTTTCAAACATCGCCTCGGTCTCCTTCAGGAACGTGTCCATCCTACTCAAATTCGCCTGAACTAACTTCTCGCGCTCCTTGCTCACCAGCACCGAGAAATAGGCTTTTTTGACGTTTTCGATCACGTCGTATTCTGTTTTCACCTTATCAAATTCCGCCAGTTGCTTATAGGTTTTGGCAGCCTGCAGTCCAACAAAATAAGACCCGTTGAAAATCATCTGGTTTAGCGTCGCTCCCAAATTCCCTGTAAACTCCGGAGAAAACTGTACGGCAATAAATTCCCCTTCCCCCGCTTCAGGGTTAAAGAAAATGGCAGGAAACGGCTGGGAGGGAACAATCAGATTTTTGTTAAAGTCCACATTCCCGGTGATCTGGGGCAGACCTTGGGCGGTGGTCTCCCCCACCGTGGCCTGGCTTGCCTGAATTTCAAGCTGGGCGTTTTTCACGCCCACATTATGATCCAGGGCGTACCGGATACTTTCCTCCAGCGTGTACATGACACCCTGCTGGGCTTTTAATCCTGTCCCCAGGGCCATGCTGAGCAATACTAAAATGACGGTGGTGATTGTAATCCTGTTCATAATGGATACCATACTAGTTGATCAATTCCTAATAATATGCCTTTCTTCCTTTGTCGGTCATTATCCCCTGTATAAAGTGGTCAAACATCTGCTTCTGAAGTTCACCCATACTGACATGCAAGCCGGAGGACAGGGCGCGCAGATCCAGGGAAATCTGCTCCAGCCTCAGCAAAGCAAGTATTTCCACATTGATCTCCTTTCTAAAATATCCAAGCCGCTTTCCCTTTTCCATAATCTCAATGATGCTTTTCAAAGCATGTCCCTTCTGAAACTCTTCGAACCGCTTCCACGCCTTGGGATAGTAGCGTCTTATTTCGGCCAGGATCAGGGGATTCATATCCGCGTACTGGTCCCGCATAAAATGAGACAATTTTATAAAGTGTTCGATGACATCGTCTTTTTCCTGGGAAATTTTGTGCAGTTGGCATTCATGCTTTTCCAGAAAAGCCGAAAACGCTTCATAGACCAATTGGCTTTTGTCCTTAAACTCCTGATAAATGGTCTTCTTGGAGATCCCCGCTTCCCTGGCTATGTCATCCATGGTGACAGCCCGAACCCCGCCTTTTCTAAAAAGGGCCGTAGCCACTTCAATTATTTTGTCCTTCAGTTCCACATTGTTTGGCTAAATTTAAAGCCATAAACGATGAAAACTTTCAGCGGGTTCAAAGTTTCCAAAGTTTTTTTTCGGGTGTGTTTTTGCCAGTTAAGAAAAGCCCCCTTTTTGTAAAACAATTTTGGGCTGTTTAATGGAAGTTCAAATACAGGAAATGAAAAAAGGACACGGTATAGAATTTAATTTGGAGTAAAAAATCTTCTTATTTTTACTGTTCCAGGAAAAAAAATCTACGCCGGTTATTTTTGAACAAATTTCCTCGTACGGGAACGGACATGCCGGACGGTTTCATGTCCGGGTATGGGATAAAAAATACGGCTTTCTTTTAACAAACTGGAAATTTTTTCCTGCAAAGAGAACTTAGAGCTTTCAGAAAGGTGAACGATCTTGGATGCTCTGACTAATTACTGCTCCTGAATAAAGAATCCAGTTCCATATAGAAATCCTCAGTCTCGCCTTTATGGGACTGGATAAGCACCCCTGTAGGATCAATAATCATTTTGGTGGGAAAAGTTTCAACGTTATAGCGGACTTTTAAATCATCATTTCCGGACCCGTTAAACACTTGGGGCCAGCTCAAACCGTATTTCTCAATCGCTGCTCGCCATTTTTCCGATGAATCGTTGCAGGCGATTCCAATAAATTCCACTCGATCTTGGTACTTGCTATAGTACTCTTTCATTTTGGGGATTCCCTTTATACAAGGTGCACACCAGGTGCCCCAAAAATCCAATACCACATATTTACCCTTTAAATTCGTTAATTCTAAATTTTTACCTTGGTTGGTAGTTATTGAAAAAGGGGGAAACGGTTCTCCAATCTGAATTCTGGATAACGCATCAAGTTTTTGCTTTATTCTTATCAAATAATCTGAAGCATACAATTCTGGACTGAATAATTTATAAATTGAATCAAGTTTACTGTAACTGTCTATTTGGAGAAAATTACTGAAGACAAAAGCGCCCACAATGTTTTCTGTGTTTTCCAAAACAAATGTTTCAGCAACTTCATTCTCAATTTCGAGAACTGAATTATAAACATCTAAATGAATTTGTTTTTCTTCCGTCGTTTTATCTTTGTCGTACACGAATTGAGTAACAAATGCGCACAGAAATATCAGCGCTATAAGATTTTTCATAGTGAAATTGTTTGTGATGACCATCCAGTAACTTCACATAGAGTATTAATACTCGTTTCTTCCAAATAGAAAAGCCTCAATGCCAGGCTTTCGTTTGCGGAGAGCATTTTTAGGGCTTCATTTACAAGGAAAGCTTGTTCTTCATTTTGTAGGGCCAGAATATCATTTTCATCGGGAATTTCTGTGTCATAATCCTGTCTGAACTGGATAACCTCCTTATTGATCTTTTTTAGGTGAGAAAAGGATTCATTTACAACTATCCTGTAAAACCAAGTGCTGAATTTAGACTTCTGGTTAAAGGACTTTAATCCATGAAAAGCTTTGACAAACGCGTCCTGAACCACTTCTTCTGCCCTGAATTCGTCTTTTACAATGGAAATTGCCAAGGAATATGCCATGTCTTTGTAAGTTTTAATGAAAAAACTGAAGGATTCCGCATCGCCCTCACAAACTTTTCTGATATATATTTCATCCATCTAATCTATTCGATTGTCTTTTTGGTGAAATAGTGGGCAATAACTAAAGATATTCCGCTGGAAATACCCAGAATAGATAGTGGAAGAGCTCCCGGTCCCTTCAGCAGGTTGTTGTGATCAAGCACCGCTATAGTTAGTAAGCCCATGCTAAACCCTATCACCACTATTCCTAATTTTAACCAGGGAAAAGAAAACTTCTTGCCCGGCTTTACCTTCTCTATATCTATTCCTTTTTCGATCAACATTAGCATCTGCCTGTGTCTTGCTTTATGTGAGAAGTACCATGCAAGGAATGCGAACAACATAAGTGTAATGAACACAATAATAAAGACGATTGATTTTTCCGTGATTCCCATAAAATGTTTGTTTTGCCTATAGGATGGGTATTCTTGCAAAAAGGTTACATATCCCGAAAAAATATTCTATGTCTTGTAATATTTCAACTACAAAGAAGATAAAGAAAGTAACAGTAAAGTAACAGTAAAGTATTGGTACTTGCTTTTGCAAGCATTTAGTTACCTTTGCCTCTTGAAATGGCTACCCAACATTTGATATTATGATTTTCTTTTTTCAATCAACGCCCGATAAAATATACGGACTGGAATCCCAATTTTCCCTCTCCCCGGAAGACATCCTTAAACTGGAATGGCTGTTCGGAAATGCCAAACGGCTGGTCCAGGAAACGGTGGAAGGAGAGTTTGTAGGTCCCCGAAAGGAGATGGTAACGCCCTGGTCCACCAACGCGGTGGAGATCACTTTAAACATGGGCATAAAGGGCATCAGCAGGATTGAGGAATTTTTTCTGAAGAAGGACAACCTGCAAACCGACCCCATGCTCCAGGCCGTATACAAGGGGTTGGATCAGAAAATCTTCCATATTGGCCTACAACCGGCCCCGGTAAAATCTGTTCCGGATATCGAAGCCTACAGCCGCCAGGAAGGGCTTGCTCTAAACGATGAAGAAATCGAGTACCTGAACAACATCAGTAAGGAATTGGACCGGCCGCTAACCGACAGTGAGGTTTTTGGATTTAGTCAGGTGAATTCAGAACATTGCCGCCATAAGATATTCAACGGAACCTTCGTCATTGACGGGAAAGAAAAGGAGAGCAGCCTTTTTCAACTGATCAAAAAAACATCTTCCGAACATCCCAACAAAATTGTTTCCGCCTATAAGGACAATGTGGCCTTTATCAGCGGCCCCAAAGCCCAGCAGTTTGCGCCGGCAAGGCAGGACAGGGCGGATTTTTTTACGACCGAATCCATAGACACGGTGATTTCCTTAAAAGCGGAGACCCACAATTTTCCCACCACTGTGGAGCCTTTTAACGGCGCCGCCACGGGCACGGGCGGGGAGATCAGGGACAGGCTGGCCGGAGGGACCGCCTCCATACCCCTGGCAGGAACGGCCGTATACATGACCTCCTACCCCCGGAGTGAAAAAGGCAGAAACTGGGAAAAAAACCTGGAGGAAAGGCGATGGCTATACCAGACGCCCCTGGACATCCTGATCAAAGCCTCCAACGGCGCCAGCGATTTTGGCAACAAATTCGGGCAGCCTTTGATCTGCGGATCCCTGCTCACTTTTGAACATGAGGAAGAGGACAGGCATTATGGCTTTGATAAGGTAATCATGCTGGCAGGCGGCGTGGGTTACTCAAGGGAAAAATACAGTAAAAAGAAATCGCCTTCGACCGGTGACAAAATCATCGTCATGGGCGGGGACAACTACAGGATCGGCATGGGCGGGGGGGCTGTATCCTCTGTAAATACAGGGGAGTTTAGTAATGCTATTGAACTAAACGCCATCCAGCGTTCGAATCCCGAAATGCAAAAGCGGGTGGCCAACGTGATCCGGGCCATGGCCGAAAACCCCGACAATCCCATCATCTCCATCCATGACCACGGCGCAGGCGGACATTTAAACTGTCTTTCCGAATTGGTAGAGGAAACCGGGGGAACCATTCAAATGGAAAAACTCCCCGTCGGTGATGTCACCTTGTCGGCCAAAGAAATCATAGGCAACGAGTCCCAGGAAAGAATGGGACTGGTGGTCCAGGAAAAAGACGTGGTGAGCCTGAGGCAGCTGTCGGAAAGGGAAAGGGCACCTTTTTATGTGGTAGGGCAAACCACCGGAGACCTGCGCTTTAAATTTGAAAACAGCATCACCGGAGAAAAGCCCATAGACTGGAGCCTGCACCACCTCTTTGGAAGCTCGCCCAAAACCGTACTGGAAGATACCACCGTACATCGAAGTTTTGAGGAACCGGCGTACCAAACGGAACAGTTTGAAACTTACCTTCGGGCGGTGCTCCAAATGGAAGCCGTGGCCTGCAAAGACTGGTTGACCAACAAAGTGGACCGCTCCGTAAGCGGAAGGGTAGCCAAACAGCAAACTACCGGAGCCATTCAGCTTCCTTTAAACAATGTGGCTGTCATGGCCCTTGATTTTACAGGTCAAAAAGGCATAGCCACTTCGATAGGCCATGCCCCTGTTGCGGCCATTGCAGATCCCACGGCGGGTTCAAGGCTTGCCATTGCCGAGGCTTTGACCAATTTGGTGTGGGCACCTCTCGAAGATGGGCT
>DATGOS010000187.1:0-6868 GCA_035305725.1 Cyclobacteriaceae bacterium | reverse complement strand
TTTGTGCACGAAAATATGGGAAGAAAGGCAAAAATCGCAAATATGGCAGCACCGCTCGCATTTGAAGTTGATTTGTATTGCCTTTGTCAATAAAAGCGGTAAATTTGCAGTCCCATTGAACGGCAGCATTGAAAATTAACTAACAAGATATGGCAAACCATAAATCGGCTCTTAAAAGAATTCGTTCCAGTGAGGCGAAGCGTTTAAGGAACAGGTACAAGGCGAAAACCACCCGTACCTTTATCAAGAGATTAAAAGGGTCAACCGATAAGGCAGAAGCACAGGAGCTTTATAAAAAAGTTTCATCCATGATTGACCGGCTGGCAAAAAACAACATTATCCATAAGAATAATGCTGCCAACAAGAAATCAAAGCTGTCGAAATTTGTCAACAGTTTAAGCTAATTCCGGCCGGGTTACAGCATTGAAAGCTATACTTCCACAAGTGTAGCTTTTTTTTATCCCTTATTTTTCGATATTTTTATAAGGATAATTTTTTTCACCATGGACGGCTACCGCTCAATAAAAATTTCGTCACTGGCTGAAGAGGACCGGCCCCGGGAAAAGCTGCTCTTGAAAGGCAAGGGCGCCCTTTCCGATGCGGAACTGATCGCCATTCTGATTGGATCCGGCACCAAATCCCTGAGCGCGGTTGATCTGTCAAAACATATTCTGGGAAATGTGGGGAACGACCTGGGGAAGCTGGCGAGGATGTCCGTCAAAGACCTGCAGCAGTTTAAAGGAATAGGCGAGGCAAAGGCAGTTTGCATCGTGAGTGCCCTTGAACTGGGGAGGCGGAGAAAAATGCTTGAGCCAGGCAAACAGACCAAAATCACCTCCTCAGGGGACGTTTATGAGTTAATGAAACCACACCTACAGGATGAGCCCATAGAACATTTTTACGCGGTGCTGCTCAACAGGGGCAATATTGTGATAAAAGCGCAACTGATCAGCCAGGGCGGGACCAGCGCCACCATTGCCGATCCAAAACTTATCTTTAAATACGCCATGGACAACATGGCCAGCTACATCATTCTCGTACACAACCACCCCTCCGGAAACCTTAAGCCCTCTGAGCAGGATATCAGGCTGACCAGGAAATTGGTGGAGGTGGGCAAAAATTTAGAGTTATTGGTGATTGATCATGTGATTTTCACAGATGTTGGCTATTTTAGCTTCGCGGATGAGGCGATGATATAACCAATGATGAACCATAACAAAATCCTATTATTTGCGGCTTTCCTGATTATCCTGGCTGCGGTGGTTTATTCCATGTCGGGTGGGGAAACGCCCGAACAGTACATAGAGAGAATTGAAAAGGAAAGGGAGCGCCAGTTTAAGTTTCTGAAATATAACGCGGATTCACCATTAACGGATGAACAAAAACGGGCCCTGGACTCTTTGGATTATTATCCTGTGGATCCCGGTTACAAAGTCCGGGCTCGCTTGTTGCCCGTAGACCAGAAGGTCATGATCCAGATTCCTATGACGGACGGCACACTGGAATACTATATCAAACAGGCCATTGCCGAGTTTGAACTTCAGGGGAGTACCCATAGGCTGCTTTTGCTGCAGTCTGCTGATGAACCTGACCCAAGGAACTATTTTTTGGCCTTTGCGGATGAAACCAGCGGAAGAGAAACATACGGAGGGGGACGCTTTCTGGATGTGAGGAGGGATGGGCAAAATTCCATTACCATAGATTTTAATCTTGTCTACAACCCTTACTGCACCTACAACCCTGACTATGCCTGTCCCATTCCCCCCAGGGAAAACATATTGGATATTCCGGTCGAGGCGGGGGAAAAAGACTACAAAGTGCCTGAAGCAGAGGAGATGGATAAACTGGAAGCGGGGAAATTCTGACCCCTGCTTGGATTAGCTCAGGAAAAGTCAATACATATTTTATAAAAGATGAAAATTTCCATAAACAGGCTGAAAGATTTTATACCGTTCCAGGAATCACCGGAAGAGATTGCTGCTTTGCTGACTGCCACAGGGCTTGAAGTGGAAGGGATCGGGAAGTTCGAATCCATACAAGGCGGTCTGGAAGGAGTGGTCATAGGCGAAGTACTTGAATGCAAGCCGCATCCAAATGCTGATAAATTAAAAATCACCCAGGTCAATGTTGGTACACAGACCTTGCCCATTGTGTGTGGGGCAGACAATGTGGCCCAGGGACAAAAAGTGGCAGTAGCCCTGGTGGGTACTACTTTGTACCCCCATGGTGGAGAGGCATTTACCATCAAGAAGGCAAAGATCAGGGGCGAGGAGTCGCAGGGGATGATCTGTGCGCAGGACGAATTGGGTCTGGGAGACGACCATGGGGGAATCCTGGTGTTGGATACCCAGCTTCCGAACGGCACGCCCGCCAGCCGCTATTTTGACGTGACCGTTGACCATGTACTGGAAATCGGGCTGACACCAAACCGGGCGGACGCGGCATCGCATCTGGGAGTAGCCAGGGATTTAAAGGCAATATTTAAAAAAGCGCTCACCCTTCCCGTGCCCGGAGAACTCCATAGCCAGCCCACCCATCCTGTTCAGGTGGAGGTGGAAAACCCGGAGGACTGCCCCAGGTATGCGGGCCTGACCCTATCCGGTATCAAGGTAGGCCCCTCCCCTTCATGGCTGCAAAACTATCTCAGGGCCCTGGACCTGGAACCCATCAACAATATCGTAGATATTACCAACTACATCCTGCATGATCTGGGGCAGCCCCTGCATGCATTTGACATGGACCGGATCAGCGGGGGAAAGATCATTGTGAAAAAGCTTCCCCAAAATTCAAAGTTTACCACCCTTGACGGTAAGGAAAGGACACTTTCCGGAGAAGAGCTTATGATCTGTGACGCGGAGGGTGGACTTTGCATCGCGGGCATCTACGGCGGACTTCATTCAGGTGTGAGCGAAAATACCACCTCCATTTTTTTGGAAAGCGCCTATTTTTCGCCTCACATCGTCAGGAAAGGGAGTCAGACGCACGGGTTGAAAACGGACGCTTCCTTCAGGTTTGAAAGAGGCACAGATCCCAATATGCCGGTTTACGCCCTGAAAAGAGCCGCGTTGCTGATCCAGGAGATCGCGGGAGCGGAGGTAACTTCCGAAATCATTGACCGCTATCCCAATCCCATTCCTGATTTTGAGATACCTGTGAGCTACCGGCATATCAACCGGCTCATTGGAGCGGAAATACCCAGGGAGGAGGTAAAAGCCATCCTTGATTGGCTGGAGATAGGCATCCGGGCCGAAACAGGACTGGGTTTCACCGCGGTTGTCCCGCCTTATAGGCCGGATGTAAACCGCGAGGCGGACATTGTGGAGGAGATTTTAAGGATTTATGGCTTCGAAAATATTCCGCTGTCGAAAAATTACCGCACCGATTACCTGGCAGAACATCCGGAAAAAGACCTAAACAATTTACAGTTTCGGGTCGCGGAACTTTTGGCGGCCAAGGGTTTTCAGGAGATCATCACCAATTCCCTTACCCAGGAAAAATATTCGGTAGAGGGATATCTGGATCCGGATAAAAATGTGGAAATCCTCAACAAGCTCAGCGAGGACCTTGGCGTGTTGCGGCAGACGCTGCTGTATACAGGGCTGGAGGTTTTGGCCCGCAATATCAACCGAAGGCAAAAAGATCTGAAATTTTTCGAATTTGGGACTGTCTACGCCAAAGCAGGAGAAGGTTATAAGGAAGAAAAACACCTGTCCCTTTTTCTCACCGGAAACCGTGGAAGGGAAACCTGGCTGGAACCTTCAAAGGCGGTTTCGTTTCCGGATATTTACGCCGTGGTGGAGGACTTGATGGAGAAGTTGAACATGGATGAGCCCACCATCTCGGGGGAATATGGCCTGCCGTTTGAGTATAGCCTGCATTTTCGTCTGAGCGGGAAAAATGTCGGAAGTGTCGGAATGTTGTCTCCTAAGGTACTTCAACAGGTGGAGATCAAGCAGGAGGTGTTGTATGCGGAGTTTAACTGGGATATATTGGCTGAATTTGCATCGGGGATTAAAACTTATCAAGCCATATCGAAATTTCCCGAAGTGCGGCGGGATCTCTCCCTGGTGATCGACAAATCGGTCACCTTTCAGGATATCCGGAAGGCCGCACTCAAAAGCGGCGGGAAATTGCTGCAGAGGATCAATGTTTTTGATGTTTATCAGGGGGATAAAATCGGTCCGGATAAGAAAGCTTACGCGCTAAGTTTTTACCTTCAGGATATTGAAAAAACATTGACGGACAAGGTCATCGATAAAATTATGAATAAATTGATGCAAACATTTGAAAATGAGATTGGAGCGTTGATCAGAAAATAATAATGATTCAGGAGGAACTTCAGCGATTGGAGAAGTTGGCAAACCAGGTGACCAGGAAACTCCAGCTTATGGAGCGGGAAAACGCGGCCTTAAAACAGGAACTTTCGGATGCGAAAAATCTGGTCCGGCAAAAGGAGGCGTCCCTGGAACATTTTAAAAATCAAATTAAAATTAGTAAAATTGTAAAAAACATTCCGGTAGAAAGCAAAGCGTCTGCTGAATTGAAGGAAAGAATTGATAGTTATATAAAGGAAATCGATAAAATAGTTGATTTCTTGTCTGGATGAAATGGAAACACTTTCAATTAAAATCAAAATCGGTGACAGGGAGTATCCCATGAAAGTGAAGGCGGAGGACGAGGCCAAGATCAGGCGTGCAGGCAAGTTGATCAACGAAAGAATTAAGCAGTATAGGGACGAATTTGGATTGGATGACAGACAGGATTTATTGGCTATGGTAGCTTTTGATTGTATGGTGGAAACCATGAAATTGAACGAGGCGAATACTGTGGACAATGAGAAAGTCAGGTCCAGCATCCAGCAGGTCAATGATTCTTTGAATTCCGTTTTATAAACAACATTTTCTTCGTTTAGGGACATTTTTTGACTGCCGGTATATAACCTAAATATACCTATGGGATTTTCAATATACCTAATTCTAGCGGGCGTGGTGGGCCTGATCGTAGGCGGCGCGCTGGCCGCGGTCTTCATCAAAAACAACAGCAAAAAAATAGAAAATGATGCCAGGGACAAAGCCAGAAGCCTGATCCGGGAGGCGGAAATTACAGCCGAAGCCACCAAAAAGGACAGGCTGTTGGAAGCAAAAGAAAAGTACCTGAGATTAAAATCGGAATTTGAAGAGGAGGTGGCCAAGAAAAAGGCCATTTTGATCACCAATGAGGGAAAGCTGAAGCAAAGGGAGCAGATCCTTTCCAAGGAGATGGAACAGCTCAAGCGGAAGGAAGCGGAACTTGAATCCAAAAAAGAAATTTTGAGTGCCCAGCTTCATTCCGTACAGGTGAAGAAGGAGGAGCTCGACCGGGTCACCCACCAAAGAATCTCGGATCTTGAAAAGGTTGCTTTGCTTACCCGGGAAGAAGCCAGGGATCAGCTGGTCCTGATGCTCAAGGACGAAGCGGCGTCCAAGGCCTCCTCCCATATCAAAGATATACTGGACCAGGCAAAACTGAGCGCAACCAAGCAGGCGAAAAAAATCGTTCTGGATACCATCCAAAGGACCGCCACGGAGCATGCCATCGAAAACTGCGTGTCTGTGTTCAATATAGAAAGTGACGATATCAAAGGAAAGATCATCGGCCGGGAGGGAAGAAATATCCGGGCGCTGGAAGGTGCGACGGGTGTGGAAATCGTGGTGGACGATACGCCCGAGGCCATCATTATCTCCGGGTTCGATCCGGTAAGGAGGGAAATTGCCCGGCTTTCACTTCACCGGCTGGTTCAGGACGGCAGGATCCATCCCGCGCGGATTGAAGAGGTCGTTGCAAAGACCGAGAAGAACATTGAGGAGGAAATCGTCGAAATAGGGGAAAGAACCTGTATCGAACTGGGCATCCACGGCCTTCATCCCGAACTGATCCGGATGGTGGGGAGAATGAGGTTCCGTTCTTCTTACGGGCAGAATCTGCTGCAGCATTCCCGTGAGGTAGCTAAACTTTGTGCCACCATGGCCGCGGAGATGGGCATCAACGCCAAACTTGCGAAAAGGGCGGGTCTATTGCACGATATAGGAAAGGTATACCCGGAGGAGGCTGAGCTCCCGCATGCCATCCTGGGCATGGAACTGGCGATGAAATACAAAGAGCATCCGGAAGTCATCAATGCCATTGGCGCGCACCATGATGAAATAGAAATGACCTCCATGCTGTCCCCCATTGTGCAGGCCTGTGATGCGATATCGGGTTCCAGACCCGGTGCCAGAAGAGAAATCATGGACAGCTATATCAAAAGGCTTAAAGACCTGGAAGACCTGGCATTGGGATTTGACGGGGTGAACAAATGTTTTGCCATGCAGGCCGGCCGGGAGCTGAGGGTGCTGGTGGATGCCGACAATGTGAACGACTCCACCGCGGCGCAGCTTTCGTTTGATATTTCCCAAAAAATAGAAAAAGAAATGCAGTATCCGGGGCAGATTAAGATTACCGTAATCCGTGAGATGCGTGCGGTGAATTATGCCAAATAATCCCACACCCTAGATTTGCAGGGTGCTGAAGAGCGGTTCGTTTTTACCTAAACAAAGGTGCCATGGCAGACAACCACGCCGTCAAAGTGCAGACCCAGATGTTGATCAGAAGGCCAGTCAACGAAGTTTTTGAGGCTTTTGTCAATCCGGAGGTTACCAGGAACTTTTGGTTCACCCAGGGGAGCGGCAAATTGGAGGAAGGA
Source organism: Cyclobacteriaceae bacterium (assembly GCA_035305725.1). Lineage (GTDB taxonomy): Bacteria > Bacteroidota > Bacteroidia > Cytophagales > Cyclobacteriaceae > DATGMS01. The sequence goes on along the minus strand of DATGOS010000187.1, from coordinate 147 downwards.
AAAACCATCTTATGGGAGTGGGAGATGTACGGTGTCTCTACCCGGGTGTATGTAAAACAAGTGACTCCGCTTAAAACGATCTCCATTGAGTGGGACGAGCCGCCTACCACTGTTGATTTCGAGTTTGATGCCATAGGCGGGGACCGT
>DATGOS010000186.1:0-4243 GCA_035305725.1 Cyclobacteriaceae bacterium | reverse complement strand
GCCTGCCTTCCTCATCTTTTAGATAATCGGCCCTTTTAAAATATTTTTGGATCCACAAAAGCGTCATTTTGTCGTGGACTTTCAGAAACAGCGCTTTATCGGGCTTTTCTCCCGGATCGTTTACGTTGTTTTTTAGGTTATCAGGAGAACCCAGGTTCAGCCAGGCTTCCCAACGTTCCGGTCCATCATCCACCCAGTTGATCGCAAAACGCATCTGGTCTTCCCTCGGGAGTTTTTCATTTACGGCAAGTAAAACCTCAAGTTGCTCCGTCCACTCCTCCACGCCGGGCACCATGACGCGGCCACTTCTTGCTGCGTTGACGGGCCAATCTTGAGGATAAAACACCTTTGCCTGTGGGGCAAAATCCCTGTGATAATAATAGTGCCGTCCAAAGTACCAGTTATAAGCAAAAAAATCAATCCCGTACTCTTTCATATACGCCAGCTGCTTCCTCACTACCTCCGGATCCGTCCTATCGTAAAACCCTTTCAGGGATGGGTGCGGTTTTTTGTCCAAATAAGGCCCTTCGTAGGGATAGGCGTCGTTATAGATCCTTCCTTTTGAGCCCCAGATTGCCGTATTGTGCAGAAAGGGGCAATCCTCTTTGCCTTGCAGACATGCCCAAAACACATCCTTCTGGGTTCCCTTTGAGGAAAAGTCCCAGGATGGCATATAGTACACGCCTACCAAAGGTTCTGAAGGCGCTTGAATTCTAAAGCTGGGATTGCCACCACCGTTAATATCCTGCGCGGCAGCGGTTTCCTGCCCGGTGCCCAGGGAGGTATTAGCCTGGTTTATTTTTTCAGTGCATGCGCTTAGCTGAAGGAGAATGAAAAAAATTACCTGACGCTTCAACAGCCTCATGGTGACCTCCAGAGGTCTTTGGTGGCAACTCCGTTGATATTGATCACAAATCGCGCGGGGTTGGGGATCAGTACGATCCTTACATCCTGGCCATCAAAATGCTCAGACTCAATCGGTACCCCTTCGGCACCCTTTACCTCATAGGTAACAATACCGCCGGCATCCGGCAACAGGGGCTGGTATTTGTTGGCCAGATAGGCTGAAGGAAGCAACACTTCATTGTCCGAGCCGAGGCTGTCGTAAATCTTTTCAAGTTCTGTTTCCAGCCTTTCCCCAAACTCCTCATTGAGCTCATCCTCCAGGTCATGGAGCTCTTCTTCAATCTCGTCATAGGCCAGGTCCGCATAGGCTATTTTGCTTAAGGCAATCCTTTTCTCCACAATTGCGGTGAGGTTCTGATCCAACTTGTTCCAATCCATGGCGGGTTATTGTATTATTTAGCCATAAAGTTAAATATTTAGGCATTCCTTTCCAAAATAATCGAAAAAAGAGCCCATCCACCGATGTCTGGCCATCATCCTTGGTCATTACAGGCCGCATATAGGCCCATAATTTGCTACAAACCATGATTAAATGATCAAATTTGATTTAATTTGGTCAGGGATAATAAAAAAACAAGCCTTGAAATATGATAGATAAAGCCATTACTGACAAAGCCCAATCCTGGCTCAACGGCCAGATCGATGAAAAAAGCAGGCTCGAAATCCAAACACTGCTCAACGCTGAAGATCCTTCGGAACTGATTGATGCTTTTTACCGGGACCTGGAGTTTGGTACCGGGGGTTTGCGTGGGACCATGGGCGTAGGTTCCAACAGGATGAATGTTTACACCGTGGGCATGGCCACCCAGGGGCTTGCCAATTATTTGTTGCAACAATTTCCCGGTCAGCAAATTAAGGTGGCCATCACCCATGACAGCAGAATCAACAACACCCTGTTTGCGGATACCGCAGCGCATGTTTTGACCGCAAACGGAATTGGGGTAAAATATTTTCGGGAAATGCGTCCCACTCCAATGCTTTCTTTTGCCATCAGACATTACGGATGTCACAGTGGAATCATGGTCACGGCTTCCCACAATCCCAAGGAATATAACGGATATAAGGTATATTGGCAGGACGGCGGTCAGATTGTAGCCCCACATGATCAAAACATCATCGCTGAGGTTCAAAAAATCACATCTTTCGACAAAGTCAACTGGGATAAAAATTTAAGCCTTATTGAATATATTGAGACTGACTTTGATGAGGTTTACTTAAAAGAAGTAAAAAAACTCAGCATGTCCCCGGAAGCCATCCTTCAACACAAAGACATGCCCATTGTCTTTTCACCCATTCACGGGGCTTCGGGAAAGATGGTACCCGCAAGCTTAAGAACATTTGGATTTCAAAACATACACGTGGTCGCGGAGCAAGCCGAGCCGGACGGAAATTTCCCCACGGTGGTTTTCCCGAACCCCGAGGAACCCGAAGCCTTAGAACTTGCTCTACGGCTGGGAAGGGAGGTAAATGCAGAACTGGTATTGGCCTGTGATCCCGACGGTGACCGCTACGCTTCCGCAATCCCCAATGAACACGGGGAATTCGAATTGCTTAACGGCAACCAGACCGGGGCAATCATTATTTATTACCTGCTCAGCAGATGGCGGGAACACGGCAGAATGACGGGACATGAATTTACCGTCAGCACCATCGTCACTACCGACCTCATCGGTGTGATCTCCAGGGATTTTGGTGCAAAGCATTATTCCACCTTAACGGGTTTTAAATACATCGCCTCCCTGATCCACAAGATGGAAGGAGAAATGAACTTTGTCGCCGGCGGAGAAGAAAGCTACGGTTTCCTGGTCGGGGATTTCGTCAGGGACAAAGACGGGGTCTCCGCCTGTGCCGTACGTGCTGAAATTGTAGCCTATTATAAGACCAAGGGCAAAAATTTGCTAGATGTACTGGCAGAAATTTATGAGAAATACGGATTTTATAAGGAATCCCTGATTTCCATAACCAAAAAAGGAAAGGACGGAGCGGAACAGATTCAAAAACTAATGCAGGGCTTCCGAACCACCAAACCTGCTTCCATCAACGGGGTTCGGGTGACAAAAGTCGTGGATGTACAGGAAAGCATCGTATACCATTTGGAGGATGGAACAAAAGAACCGCTAGACCTGGAAAAATCCAATGTAATCCAGTTTTACCTGGAGGATGGAAGCAAAATTTCCGCGCGCCCTTCCGGCACGGAGCCCAAAATCAAATACTATATCTCCGTCCGGGAAAATCTGCCCAACCGGGATGCTTATAGAAACGTGGAAGCATCCCTGGATAATAAAATTGAAGGTTTAAAGCAGTTTTTCGCTTAAGAACGGCCTTTTAGCAAATAATCCGGCTGAAACATGGGGAGCCCACCATATATTTCAGCCGGTTTTTTTTCTTCTATTTTTTGATCCTTAGTTTGTAAAAAACATTGTAATCCCGTTCAACTTCCAGAGATGAATTATCATTGACATAAAGAATACCATCGGCGTCGGTGAAGTTCAGGGTGCCCGAAACGGGAAATTCATCCAAAATCCCGACTTGCTTTCCGTCTTTTACCAAGAGGTAGTAGGGTTTGCTGTATTGTTTCGACGCCGCCTTGTATTCCGGCAACCGGTAAAACTGCTCGGCTTTGGCCCGAAGTTCCCGAAGGACCGTGGCCGGGATCCGCGTATGAAAACCAACCAGCAGGTAATCTCCCAGGATCCGTAAATCTGTAAATTCAGGATATTCTGACAAATTGGGATCATCATTAGGGTCAAATGCGGGAGGGGCTTTGGGCCGAAAGCGATGGCTGAGCTCCACTTCATGTTTTAGGACGGGGATGCTGTCCGAATAGTCATAAACGAACAACTGGTTTCCCCTTACCGGCAATACGGCCAATTCCTTATTCCGCGGGTCAAAAGCCAGGAAGGGAAGTGATGCGCCCACATAGGTTTTGGTCTGCCGGGGTTGCCATTCCTCAGGGAAGGTTTCAAGAAGCTCATTTTCCTCTGTATCCAAATTGTACCGGTAAACCGTCCGCACGTTTTCGTAAAATGAGGCATCGCCTGCATTCGGATCATGCTCCGAGGGATCAAAAGCATTGGGCTCCTCTCCTATAACATAAGCTACGCCGTCTTCCAGATAGGGGGTAAAGGTTGTCCTTAGGGAATAGATTGTAATGCGAAACAGCCCCAAGGTGTTTGGAGGGATAGTTTTTAATTTTTCTCCCTGCAGGGAATAAATATGAAAGCCGCTGAACGGACTGTGCGCCACCCATCGGTCTTTGCCGAGAAAACGATAGCCCAAAGCACCGTTTGCACCCAGCCCGTTGGGCCCCTCATTGAGCAGATCGTATTCTTTTATT
>DATGOS010000185.1:0-4573 GCA_035305725.1 Cyclobacteriaceae bacterium | reverse complement strand
TCCGGGGAGGCCAAAAAGCGACAGCGGCATTTCCAATCCTTTCATTTTTTTTCACGCAGGAGTGTGTCTGGTCAAGATTCTATTGACTTCATGGAAAAATTCATTTTATATTACACGATATTCAAATTTTACGCGGATATTGTTTCCGATTCCCGAGAACACCCAATTTACCTTTGATGAAAAAGTTGCTATTTATTTTATTTCTTTTTGCTGTTGCGTCCATCTCAGGACCGTCCGCTCATGCCCAGGGACAGGGGATGCAGGCGGAGGCCAGGGAAACGATGTTAAAAGCCACCAAATTTATGGTCGAAAACGTGAGCAACAATGGTGGCTATGTGAGTCAGTATCTTCCGGATCTTTCCCGACGATGGGGGGAATTGGAAGCCTTCGAATCAATGGTCTGGATAGAAGGGACCGGAACGGTCCGTATGGGAGAATTACTTTTGGAAGCCTATCAGGCTACCGGAGATGAATATTATTATGAAGCCGCAAAAAAAGCTGCCCGGGCCCTCGCCTGGGGTCAGCATGAGACGGGGGGCTGGCATTATTTCATCGATTTTGCGGGTGAAGGGTCAGTAAAAAAGTGGTATGAAACCATCGGGAAGAATGCCTGGGGATTTGAGGAACACAACCATTATTATGGCAATGCCACCTTCGACGGCGGGAACACCGCGAAGGCAGCCCAGTTTTTACTAAGGCTCTACCTGGAAAAACTAGAACCCGAGATTAAAGTTACCCTGGATAAAGCCATAGGTTTTATTCTGGAAAGCCAGTATCCGCTCGGAGGCTGGCCGCAACGGTACCCTTTAAAGTATGACTTCCCACATGGGAATCTTGAAGATTACACTTCCTTTTACACATTTAACGACAATGTGATCTCGGAAAACATCAATTTTCTGATCCAGTGTTACCTGACACTCGGCGGCAGGGATTTTTTGGACCCCATCAGGCGCGCGATGAATTTTTATATAATTTCCCAACATGCGACGCCCCAGGCCGGCTGGAGCAAACAGCATAACATGGCGCTACAGCCTGCCCACGCACGTACCTATGAACCGGCAGCAATTTATCCGGACTTCACTTATGAAAACGCAAAATTGCTGCTAAGATTTTACGAGCTTACAGGAGACAGAAAGTTCCTGGCCAGAGTACCTGATGCCATTAGCTTCCTGGAAAGCGTGGCCCAAAAAAATCCGGAAGGAAAAACCGTTTATCCTATATTCGTTGAAATCGGGACCAACAAACCGCTTTACGCCCACAGGGAAGGGACAAATGTGCGCAACGGGAGGTATTGGCTTGATTACAATCCCGAGAACCAAATCCAGCATTACAAAGGGAGGAACTTTGATCTTAATTTCCTAAGAAAAGAATATGAGAGGTTAAATTCCCTCTCCCCCGCGGAAGCGTCCAAAAATTCTCCGCTAAAAGACGCAAAGCTTATTAGAAACGGTGCCGACTTAAAAGCCGACTACCTCAAACGGTTCGGCGAATCCGAAACCCGGGTCACGGAAGAAGCGGTGAAAAAAATTTTCGCATCGCTCGACGATCAGGGCCGATGGTTGATTAAACACCCTACCTATTCCCTACCCTATTCCATTGATGAAAACGGGATGCCCAGCAACACCGCAAGGAGAAGCGACGAACTGGGCGTGTCCATTCCTGATCCCTCCGAGCAGGAATACATTTCAACCGGAACCTATATCCGTAATATGGAACAGCTCATTCAATTTATCAGCGCAAAACCATGAAAAACAAACACGGTGGACTTTATGAATTTTGATCATGTATAACAAATAACAGCAACGGTATACAGGTTTGAAGAATAAATCAAAATCACTTTAATCATTGTCAAACATGAATTTATTTTACTACACATCAAAAAAACGAAAAGCTGGCATGGGGCCGGAAAAGGCACCGGAACAGGCCTTCGCTCCGGCTTGCTGGAGGATTTGCTTAGCATTATTTCTTGTTGTTTTTTCCGCCAACCCTTCATTTTCAGGCGCGCCCGGGGAAGCAAGACTAAATGATTCAGACAGGACCTTAGTGGATATTCAGATTTCCGGAAAGGTAACCGATGTAAACGGCGTTTCCCTCCCCGGGGTAAACATACTCTACAAAAACAGCACCATAGGAACGGTTACCGACCTGGATGGAAACTATTCCATTACTGTGCCTGAAGGTTCGGGTACATTGGTTTTTTCCTTCATTGGTTACGTTACGCAGGAAATTCCTATCGATTCCAGGACCGTGATAAACGCAACCATGGAGGAATCAGCTACGGCCCTCAATGAAGTTATCGTGACGGCGCTGGGTATAGAACAGAGAAAGGAGGAAATCACTTACAGCACCCAAACCGTGAACACGGAGCAACTGACAGAGGCAAGGGAACTGAATATCATAAACTCATTAAAAGGAAAAGTAGCCGGAATATCCATTACCACTTCCGGTAGCGGTTTGGGCGCTCCAGCCAGGGTGGTGCTCCGGGGCAACCGTTCCATCACAGGCGATAGTCAGCCTCTATATGTGGTAGATGGTGTACCCATCTCTGGCAATCCCACAGAATTGAACTCAGACAATATCGCCTCCATCAACGTGCTGAAAGGTCCCAACGCTGCTGCCCTTTATGGGAGTGCGGCGCAAAACGGTGCCATCATCATCACCACGCTGACAGGTAAGGCAGGCGTAACCAACGTAAGTCTGAATACAAGCTTCATGCTGCGGGAACCCCAGATCCTGACCAAATTTCAAAACGTATACGGTCAGGGACAAAGCGGGGTGTACGACAAAGGTTCGGAGTTTTCCTGGGGCCCAAAAATGGAGGGCCAGATGGTGGAGCACTGGTCGCCGGATCCTGCATTGGCGGGAACCACGTATCCTTTCACCCCGCAGCCGAACAACAATTTAGATGTCTATCAGACCGGTTACAACCTGGCCACCAACCTTCTGGCCACCATAGGAGGTGAAAAAACCCAAGCCGTGGTTTCCTACACCTTTACGGATGCCAAAGGAACGCTGCCAGGAAACGAGTTAAACAGGAACAACTTGTCTATCAGGGTCCTCAACCAGCTTTCGGATAGGATAACGCTTGATGCCAAGATGGATTATATGAACCAAACCATCAACAATGGGTATTTCGGCGGAAGATACAATCCTACCCGTATGATATACCGGTTGCCAAGAAATATCCATACCGAGCATATTGCTGATTTTGAATATACAGACGCGGAAGGGTTGAACCGGCAAAACTACTTTAATCCGGGTTCTGCCATTGGTGGTAACCCCTACTGGATTTTGCACAGGACCCTGAATGAAGTTACCCGCCAAAGAATTATCTCCATGGCCTCTTTGACTTATGATTTCACCGATGAGTTAAGCCTCATGCTGAGAGGAGCCTATGACGGAAGTAACGGAGGCAACGAGGACAGGCTTTATAATGACAACTACGCGGATGCGCCTTACGGAATGTTTGAAGTGGGTAAAAGTGAGGGAATGGAGTTCAACGCGGACTTTTTGTTGACGTATAACAAGATCCTCACGCAAAATCTGGATGTGCAGGCAAATCTTGGGGGAAACACAAGAATACAAAGGAACAGCTCGGTAGTTTCAAGTACCGGCGATGCCATGATCGTCCCCAACTTTTTCGCACTGTCGAACACCAATTTTCCTGAAACCACACATAATCCAGGTTCAAGCCAAAATATTCAGTCCCTATACGCGTTCACCAAATTTTCCTGGAAAAACGCCGTGTTTTTGGACCTTACCGGAAGAAATGACTGGAGCTCTACCCTGCCTGCCGACAACAGGTCCTATTTCTATCCTTCCGTCGGATTGAGTGCTGTAATGTCCGAGTTGATTCCTAATTTTTCAGAGACATTTAGTTTCGCGCGGATCCGGGGTTCCTGGGCCCAGGTAGGTAACAGCGCCTCACCATATATGTTGCGTCGGACGGCCTCATTCAGCGCAGGAGGCACCAATGGTTTTATACAACTGAGCAGTACACTTCCCAATCCTGATCTACGGCCTGAAATGACGGAATCTTTCGAAGTGGGTCTGGATTTCAGGTTTCTACAGGATAGGATGGGCTTGGACATCACCGCCTACAAGACCAACACCAAAGATCAATTGTTCACGGTTGCCCTGCCGGTGGGTTCCGGGGCAAGTCAGTTTTATACCAACGGTGGTGACGTTGAAAACAAAGGAATCGAAGTACTGTTATCAGCCCGTCCCGTACAGACCACGAATTTCAATTGGGACATAAACCTCAATTATGCTTTAAACAGGAACATGGTCAATCGGATCTCGGATGAACGTCCCCGGTTGAATCTGACGCCCAGCGGGTTTTTCAGCAATTTCATCATCGAAGAGGGGCAACCTTTTGGAAATATATATTCCAGAGGATGGCTGCGGGATGACCAGGGCAGGGTCCTGATTGGTGCCAACGGAATGCCCAGGGTGACCAGTGGCATTACCGAACTGGTGGCCAATTTTAGCCCGGACTGGACAGGATCTTTTCTGAGCTCTTTCGATTATAAGGGGCTGACGGCAAGTTTTCTGATAGAACACAGACAGGGAG
>DATGOS010000184.1:0-4297 GCA_035305725.1 Cyclobacteriaceae bacterium | reverse complement strand
AAAGATGGCGTGGCAGTTCTCATGAACGGGAAAAGAAGCCAAATGCCCATGGAAGCGCTTTACCAAATGCTGGCCGGTCTGAATGCGGCGGACATTGAAAAAATTGAGATCATAACGGTACCTCCGGCCGGTTACGATTCGGACGGGGACGCGGGATTTGTCAATATTGTCATGAAAAGAAACAGCGGCACCCTCGGAACCGGTGCGACTTTGGCCACGGGCCTGGGCTATGGATCCGGCCCGCAGGCAAATTTCAGCCTTAACCTGAATCATCAGGGGAAAAAATTGAACTGGTTTGGAAGTTATTCTCTCAATTATTTGGATCACCTGGCAGAGTGGGAAAGCTACAGGGAAAGCAATAATGGGTTGGAAACAGTTTTAACCTCCAATAAGGCAGACAGGGCCCAAAAGCGAACAGCACACAACTATCAGTTTGGAGTTGATTTTTTGATCAGTAAACGATTGATTGTAAGCGGATTAGTGAGCGGGTATGATAACAAAATTAGGATTGCCGCTCCAACCGTTGCTTTTATTGATTATTCTATTTCAGCGGATACACTCATTGAATCATCCATAGATGATATCAGACATTGGAAACACGGCATGGGAAATGTCAACCTTCAGTATACCTTCAAAAACCGTCAGATGCTGAATGCGAATCTGGATTATCTAAGGTATTATAACAATAGCCCTTCAAGATATATTAACAGCTATTATTCAGGCGATCGATCCTTTATTCGGGATGAAGACAACAGCATAAGCAAGGAAACACCCATCAATATGCGGGTAGTTAAAGTGGATCATTCCATTGAAATTGGGGAATCAACTATTCTGGAATCGGGAATTAAAGGCACATTCTCTGACCTGATCAACAAGGTGAAACTTGAGACAAAAAAAGGGAACTCCTGGATTGAAAATCCAATATTTAGCAGTTACTCCAGTCTTACAGAAAACATCATGGCAATATATTCTTCTATAAAAATTGAACTGGACACGAATACAACTATAAACGCAGGAGTCCGCTATGAACATACAAAAACCTATCTGGGGACAAGGGAAGAAGGGACTGCGGTTGACCGGCATTTTGGCAACTTTTTTCCTTCACTGTTTTTATACAGGAGTTTAAACGGAAATAATAAGCTTCAACTTTCTTATGGCCGCCGGATTACCCGGCCTACATTTACGGAGATGTCAAGCCTGGGGGTTTTCGTTGATCCCTACACCTTTTTTAGTGGCAATGAAAACCTCCTGCCCACTTTTACTCAGATTTTCAAGGGCGATTATTTATTCAAAACCTTTGTCTTTTCCTTGCAGTACAGCCGTGATAAAGATGTAATCATGCGGTTTCAACCCAGGATTGATCCTGAAACTAATACGCTGATCTATTCTTCGGATAATATTGACCGTCGCAATACCCTTGCAGCTACGGTTTCTTTACCCATTCAGGCCAGCCCATGGTGGGAAATCCAAAACAATTTCACGGCTAACCGGCAAAGGATTGACACTGAGTTACATGGTGAGGCTTATAAGGTGGCCCGGGAAGGGTTTCAGCTTAACAGTACCCATACTTTCGAACTTCCTGAAAAATATGCGGTGGAACTGGCCGGGTATTATTTTTCCTCCATCATCAATGGGTATTTCAATTGGTTGCCCCGGTGGTTTATTAATTTGGGCGTTAAAAAGGAGTTTAATCATGGAGGAGTATTAAGACTTTCCTGCAACGATATTTTTGATTCAAACCGTGTAAGATGGAAAACCTCTGATAACTCCGTGGTTAGATTAAACGGAAAATTAAGGCCTGAAGGGCAGGGCTTTGTCCTCACTTATATCCATAATTTTGGAAACAGTAAAGTAAAAGGCATCAGAAAGCGGGCAGTGGGATCCCAGGAAGAACAGCAAAGGGTAACCAATTAACCACTAGAAACTGTGTGGGCAAATCTCTAAAGGCGTTTCTGCCCGCTTTCGGATGATAGAAATTATGCCGGGAAGGTACAGGCGGCTATTGGGTATTTTTTTGGCCTCTTCTCTTTTTTTACAAACTATTGGAATCAAGTAGGATATTCCTAATAAATTTTTTAAATTTCGTTCGGGCCCGTGATTAATATGTAAATTATCAAGTATGGTAAAATCTTTGCCCATATGGTTTTTTATTTTTCTTTTATTTAATACGGGCTTTGCCCAGCCTGATAATATTCGATTTGAACGGGTTTCTCCTGAGGAAGCACTAACTCATAGCAATGTTCTTTGCATGCTCGAGGACAGGAAAGGTTTCATTTGGATAGGCACCTATGATGGCCTGAACCGCTATGATGGGTACAGTTTTAAAGAATATAAATTTGACCAACAGGACACCTCCTCCCTATCCCAAAACCTGGTGATGAGCTTATTGGAAGACAGTAATGGAATCATCTGGGTGGGAACAGCGGGGAAGGGGCTTTGTAGTTTTGATCCCAAGACTGAAAAATTCACCAGGTATGCGTTTGAGAACAGGAGGGGTAAATTTTTTGACAGACATGCGGTGTCTGCCCTGGAGGAAGATAATCACGGGAACCTGTGGGTGGGAGGTAATTTTGGACTGTATATGTGGAGCCCCCCGTCAGATCAGCCCCGATTTATAGATTTTTTGGGAAATCAGGACAAAAAATACACCGTAAACAGTATTTACAAGGACTCCTTTGGAAGTATGTGGATCGGTACCCTTGGCCACGGACTTCTAAAGATAGCTTTCGATGAAGATGGCCCGAAAATGGGTGAATCAATCAGACAGTGGCAGCATGATCCCCGCACTAAGACGAGCCTTGGAAGTAACGATGTACTGTCCACCTATGAAGACCATACCGGGACAATATGGGTGGGGCATGTTGGAGGTCTGGACAAAATGGACAACGAAACAGGCGGTTTCATTCATTTCGCCCACGATCCGGACGATCCTCTGACCATTAGTACCAATTTATTAAATTCCCGGACCCTCACGGAAGACATGGCAGGTAATTTATGGATAGGGACCACCAATGGGCTAAATAAGCTGAACCGGGAAAGAGAGGTTTTCACAAAGTATTTTCATGATCCCCAGGATCCCCAGTCCATCAATAGCAATGATATCCATTCCTTACTTATAGACAATGCCGGTTATTTATGGGTGGGCACGCTAAACGGAGGTGTCAACATGTCTTCACTTTCTCCAAACAGGTTCGCCTTATTTAGGCATAAAACGCCGTTTCCCGACGCACTCAACGGCAATAAAATCCGGGCATTGTTCGAAGACGGGGAAGGTTTATTATGGACTGGAACTGAAGGCGGAGGTCTTTATCGTTTTGATAAGAAGACGGGCTCAATGGCTAACTATAAAAATGATCCGCAAAAGCCCAACAGCCTTTTAAGCAATCTCGTAAGTGCGGTTTTTGAAGACAGTAAGGGCAATGTGTGGATAGGGTATGGAGGCAGCAATTATTACGTCAATCAAGGTGGGTTAAGTAAAATGGACAACAGTGAGGGCACCTTCACCCATATTCCGATACAGGCCATTGAAGGAAATGGTAGTGACCGGGAAGTAATTTCCATTACAGAAGACAGGGACGGCTTCATTTGGTTGGGTACCCAGGGAGGTGCAAAAAGATTTAATCCTGTGAGCGGAGAATTGGTTCATTATCTTTATGATGCGAATAAACCCAACACCATCAGTGATTCATGGTGTTATTTCATATTTGAGGACAGCAGGGGTTTCCTCTGGATGGGAACGGGAAGTAAAGCATTAAACCGGCTTGACAAAACAACCGGTGAGTTTACGTATTTCCGGCATGACCCGCAGGATCCCAACAGTATCAGTAGTCATTCCGTACGGCATATTACCGAGGACAAAGACGGGGATCTATGGTTTGCTACGAATGGGGGAGGGCTTTGCCATTTTGACCCTGTCACAGCGTTTTTTACTTGTTACACAGAAAAACAGGGTTTACCCAGCAATTCCGTCTCACGCATCGAGCAGGACGAAAACGGAAGATTTTGGCTTAGTACCCATAACGGAATATGCAGGTTTGATCCGGAAAGCAAAGAAGTAATTTCTTTTGACCAGAGTGATGGTCTGCAAAGCAACCAGTTTACTACGGGCTACGTGAATGGAGGATCAAGTGCAAGAGGGCAAGACGGGACGTTGTATTTTGGGGGCAGCAATGGATTCAATTTCTTCAACCCGGCGGATATTCAGCTAAACCCGCGAATTCCACCGGTAGTAATTACCCGGATTAATGTTTTTGAGGAACCCCAATCAGGCGCATCGGAACTGGAAGCCTTGACATTG
>DATGOS010000183.1:0-2956 GCA_035305725.1 Cyclobacteriaceae bacterium | reverse complement strand
CTGCCGGGGGCTTTGGGTACGGTAAGAATACCATAGATTCTGCCCTGGATGTTGTTAAAACTGATGTGGTACACGTTCGTCTGGTGTGTGGACTGCTCCGGCATCAGGGTCAGCACCGGTTCCAAAGGCACCTTGGCCAATTCCTCCATGTTGGTCCCCCAAAATTGGGAAAAGTCTTGCGGCACCGTGGTCGTGGGTTGAATTTTTTCAGGTTCGATGCCGGCAGTCCCGGTGTTCCGATATTCCACCCCGTCTTCGGTATAACGCACTTCACAACGCAGAAATCCGGGCTTTGCCATGCTTCCCCCTTTTATTTTCCCCTGACCGGACTTAAGGACTATCGTTTCTTTTTTTTCCGGTTCCATCATTTCAGGCCCCACGGAGTAAATAATTTCGGCATTTTTGACCAACTGCCCAAACTTGTATATCGCTACATCGAACTCCACATGCTCCCCGGTCTTGTAAACCATCCCGGTATTGGAGGGGCTAATCATGATCCGGATCAAAGGCCCGCTCTGGGACTGGGCGAAAAGTTGACTTATCAGCCCAAGGTATAAGGCTACAACTACGGCATATCTCATAATAATAACAGTAAAGTAAATGGAGAGAATATTTGGGCGATTAATATCAAAATTATTTTCCAATAAAAAAATTCCTGCTGCATTTCGACAGCAATCATATTTAAATTTTTTAGATAATGGTTCGGTTTTTGAATAAATACCCGCTATGATCCGCAAGATCGGCCGGCTTTTCTAAGATACAAGCACCGGACTATCCCTGCGCGCAGTAGAGACGGATCCTAAACAATCTTTGAACATTTTAACGAAGGACTACTATGTTGGCAATGAATTACCGGGGACCGTTTCGCGTCCGTGTAGAAGAAAAACCACACCCCAAAATACTTCATCCAAGTGATGCCATTGTGCGGGTTTTGCGTTCCTGTATCTGCGGGTCCGATCTTCACCTTTATCATGGTCTGGTGCCCGATACCCGAGTGGGGACGACCTTCGGCCATGAGTTTGTCGGCGTTGTCGAGGAGGTCGGTGCCGAGGTGGAAAAACTGAAGGTGGGCGACCGGGTGTTGGTGCCTTTCAACATTGCCTGTGGGAAATGTGCCTTTTGTAAGCAGGAATTGTACGGAAACTGTCATGAAGCCAATTCCCAGGCAACGGCCGTTGGTGGAATTTTTGGATATTCCCATACCGCCGGGGGCTATGACGGCGGCCAGGCAGAATATGCCCGGGTACCCTATGCGGACGTAGGGCCCACCGTGATTCCAGAAGATATGGATCTTGATGATGCCGTCCTTTTAACGGATGTAGTACCTACAGGCTACCAGGCCGCGGAAATGGGAGGCATAAAAAAAGGCGACACCGTGGTTGTATTCGGTGCCGGTCCGGTCGGGATCATGGCCGCTAAAAGTGCCTGGCTGTTTGGCGCGGGCCGTGTGATTGTGATTGACCATGTGGAATACCGTCTGGAATTTGTCCGGAACTACGCCCAATGTGAAGCCTATAATTTTCTATCGCTGCAGGACCCAGTGCTGTTCATCAAAAAAACCACGGACTGGTTTGGGGCCGATGTGTGTATAGACGCGGTGGGAGGAGATGCGGCGGGAAGCGCGATGCATACCATCACCGGAAAAAAATTATTGCTTCAGGCGGGAGCCGCCACGGCCCTGCACTGGGCAATCAACGCCGTCAAAAAAGGAGGTATTGTCTCCATCGTGGGGGTGTACGGGCCTACGGATAACCTGGTCCCCATTGGCAACGTGGTCAATAAAGGAATTACCATCCGGGCCAACCAGACGGCTGTCAAGCGGCTACTTCCCAAGTTGATAAAACATGTTCAGGATGGAAACATTGATCCCAAAGCTATTATTTCCCACCGGCTTCCGTTGGAAGAAGCGGCTGATGCCTATCATATGTTTTCCGCCAAACTGGACAACTGCATTAAACCAATCCTGATACCTTCTACCGCTGATAATTGAGCATAAAATGGAAAATTTAACCAACAGACTATCACATATCAAAGGCTGGGGAATTGATGCCGATCCCAAAAACGAGCCTACCTATCCCATGAAGAAATATACCGGCGATGACCACAAGAGACTGGATTGGGAAAGGCCGACCCAACAAAAGGTAAATATCGAAATCCTGCATTCAATAGAACGTCCTTCGGTAAGCGCGGTGTTTGGAACCTCTGTCCCGCTTAGGGGACTCAGTGGGAGAATCAGGAAGATGGCCTTTCATTACAGCGAATCCCAGTATAGACATTGGCTACCGTTGCTGATTGCGGACCGCGTCGATGTGGTGGAGGGAATGATAGAGGATTTGCGGAACGGCCATGTACCCAATATTTTCAAGGAAAAAGGCTGGAATGCTGCCTGGAAGTACGACCGTAAAGGATTGATCACAAAGGTGGTCACCGGGGCGCTGGTCACGGCGGCGTTGATTGCGGTGCTTGGGAGGAAGAAGGCGTGAGGAATTATGAATGATGAATGATGAATGATGAATGATGAATTGTGTAGAACCGGGAACGAGGAAGTTAAATGATTTGTCACCTGTCAGGTCCTAGTTTTACCTGGCGCTTTTCTTCGTTTATTTCCCCTTTGCTGCTGTTCTACACGCTGATTTTAAGATAATCCGAACTTGCATCCCCCTCCCATTTTGCTACTCGGGATGGGTCGGCGGTTGGCTCCGAAAGAGCCTCACCTTTGTAGGAATCGTGGAGCAGAGAAACCGGCATCCCCGGAGGGGTGGCACCTTCATCTCTTCAATACAGGAATTCATCAGTCAGTGATAATCCAAATTGTGTGGTGTCGCCCCGACAGGGCTCCAATTCGCGTTGTTGTCATTTTCTACAAAGGTTTCGTCCCTACGGGACTGCCCTCATGCTCCCGGCTAATCCTTGACGGAAAACGAAAATTATCCGTCTGTCCCTGGTGGTTCAAATG
>DATGOS010000182.1:0-4276 GCA_035305725.1 Cyclobacteriaceae bacterium | reverse complement strand
CAGATAATGGACGAACATGATGATCAACAACATCAGAAGCATGTTGAAGATGATAAGGAAAATCAAAATTTCTTCCGACAGGAATTTCGTTAGCGAATTGGACTCGTAAAAATCCTCCGTGGAAAATGCGGATACCGGACGGATGACAAAACCGATTACCAGCGGATAAATGGCTTTGAAAAGGGCAAGAAAAGAAAAGGTAGTCAAGGCCGCAACAACAAAAAAATCTTCCATCAGCGGCTTTTCCCTTTCATTCCCGGATTCAGCGTTTAACAGGTGCTGTTCGCCTTTCGAATCCCCTTTAAAATACCCCTTCCGTACCGAAATATCATCCTTGTGAATTCCCTTTTTAAAAAAGGTCAGTTCTCCCGTAGCTTCAGTGGAAGGAAATCTTCCGGCAAGTTCTTCTAGCGGCACCGAAAAAGTAGTGTCCCTATCGACATAAAGCCACAGCGTCCCGTCAATGAAAATTGAGGAATAGGCGGGAGCCCTGACCCCGAGTTCTGCGAGAGGGAAGTCATTGAGCCCCACATTAACTTTCGCAATTTCCGGAGCAAGGTACCAGGCATCACTTTGCTCAACGGTAATTTCAGGATCGTAATTTTGAATAACCTGCCCCCTGACGGAGAGAAAGCAGCAACAAAAAACCATCAGTAGAAAATAAGCGTTCCTTGCCATGTCCTAAAATCTTCCGGTATAACCAAAATGAATCTTCGAAAAATTAAATCCCAAGGCCTGTGTATTGGATTTTCCCATCGCGTATATAAAATGGAACACCCCTCCACTGGATTCAAGACTCAGTCCCCCTCCAAAAGAAAATGGATATTCCCATCCCCCCTGTCCTACTTTGTTTTGCAGACTGCCGAAATCAGTAAACAGGAGAAAATACGAGCGGTTATCAAAGTAATACCTTGGCTCGAAACTAGCATAAAAATATCGGTTTGCGAAAAAAAAGTTTTGGTTGAATCCCCTGAGGCTGTTTAAGCCGCCCAACCGGTATAGGTCATTTAGAAGCAAGCGCCTTCCGGCCATTTCCCCCAGACGCATGCCGGCCATCAACCCGAATTCCGGACGGAGGTATACATGCTTTTCCACATCCAGGGTCAGGTAATACTGAAGACTGTTCATTTCAAGTTCCCTGTACAGGGCGCTGGGTAAGCCTGTGTTTTGAATAAGCTTTTTGTTTCCAATGCCAGTTTCCGCCTGGGTACGGACGCCCCTTCTCGGCCAAAATGCATCATCCCGTTTATCCAAGATAAGATCAATCCCATAATTGTTGTACCGAAAATCTGCTACATCCGGCAGGGTCTCTGCCCCGGCAAACTGGGAGACCGCCAATAAATCTCCTGATTGTCTCCTCGAGAAAAAAGCGATATAAATGTCAGGATTGATGCGGTAACCAAGCCCAATTCTAAAATCCCTGTTGATAAAGGTGGTGTCTTCCTTTAACAAGTGGTAGGAAGCCTCCAGGTCGAGGGATGATCCCAGGAGCATGGGTTCTTCGGCGGAAATTGCCAGACTTTGGGAGTATTCGTTAATCCTTTGCCAGTTGAGGGCATAGTTGCGTCCCCTGCCCCATACGTTAAACAGCGCCAACGAAAACTCTCCTGTGACAAGGATCCGGTTCTTCGAAGTTTCATTGGGCAGGATGCCGATAATCCCGTCCACGGTATTTATGCGCCGGTCATTGACGGGAAGATACAGAATTGCCGATTGATTTTGGAAGCTGAGCTCGGGATCACTAACCAGTTGCAGAGAAGGAAGGTTTTTCACGGACTGGTCTACCTTTTTTTGAGAGAAAGCCGTGCCCGGCGCGATCTTCAGCACCCTGTTTAAATACAGCGGCAAAGTCCCGGAATTGCCGGTAACCTGAACGGTATCAAAGGTGATAAATGGCCCCAATTGCAGGTCGATGACCGCACTGATTGCCCTTTCCTGCTGGTTTATACTATCCAGCCGTACCGCAGCAAAGGGATAGCCGGAATTTTGGGTTTCGATTAAAATCTTCTTGAAAAGGACCTCCAGGGATTCGAAGCTGAAGGGGCTGTTCCGGAATGCCCGCGCTTCAAAACCCACCTTGTTGGCCAACTGCTCCCCCAGGTTCCCCTGGCGTAAAAACAGCCAACCAAACAAATCGCCCTTCTCCAGCACAACAGTCAAATTGTCCCTGTAAAATGTTTTATCCTTGACGACAGCTGTGGGATAGCCCTGCAGCCGAAGCGAATGCAAAATATCCTCCAGAAATTGCGCCCGCCGGAGCGAATCCACAAACTGCTCCGTCTTAAAATCCTCCTTTTCCTCTGTTTTGTACTTAAGGTTAACCTGCGAAACTCCTTGGGAAGAACAAAAAATCAATATCAAAAAAACAATTATCCCGGGATTCCAAAACGAGCGTCCGAAGCCCATAAAAAACAAAATCACGGAAAAATTCATTTTAACGCCAGTTCTAAGCCTTAATCAAACCCATGGCAAAAGGAAGGGGCATCAGCGGTAGGTTGGTATTTCTGTTGCGACTGCTATGGGTTCTTTTCAAATCCGGACCCACTGTGTTTCATTGTATTCGCCCTGGCGCAACGATTCATGCCGCTCCTGCTGTTCCCGCTCCTAATAAACTCCTCTCACCTTCATTTTAAGGCCATAGACCGCGTCAGAGGCGGTGATAAAGAGGGTTTTCCGATCCCCTCCCCCAAAACACACATTGGCAGTCCAAGGAGCGTCTACCGGAATGTGGCCGATTTTGGCTCCCCTGCTGTTAAAGATGGTCACGCCTTTGCCGGTCAGGTAGACATTTCCCTTATGGTCAATGGTCATGCCGTCGGATCCCATTTCCACAAAAAGCTTCCTGTTGCTCAGGTAACCGCCTTCGTCTATGTCATAAACGTAGGTTTTGCCGGCACCGATGTCGGCAACATAAAGCTTTTTCCCGTCCGGGGTCCCCACGATGCCATTGGGCCTCACAAGGTCTTCGTCCACCCTGAAAAACTGCAGACCATCCGGACTCCGGTAATAAACATGCTCACCATCCTGTTCCGATTCGGGGTCGCGGGTCCAATATTTCCTTTTGTACAACGGATCAGTAAGGTAAAATCCCCCATTTGGCGCAATCCAAATATCATTGGGACCATTTAACCTGTTTCCTTTATAATTTTCCACCAGCACCTGATGATTTCCCTCGCGGTCAAAAGACCATACCTGGTTTTCCATGTCGGCACAGGCAATCAGATCACCTTCCCTGTTGAAATACATGCCGTTGGATCTTCCTGATTTCTCCGTAAAGGTACTCAGCGCTCCGGAAGCCTGGGACCACTTAATTATTTTATTATTGGGCTGGTCTGTGAAAAACACATTTCCTTCCCTGTCCACCGCAGGACCTTCCGTGAAGCCAAATCCATCGCCAAGTTTTTCCACCTGGGCACCTTTTGCTACCAGATTTTTATTATCTTCTATCTGGGCGGTTCCCATATACGGCAACAGCAGGCAACAGGCCATGCTAATTATCCAAATACCTAGTGACGCCGCCCTGTGGGACGGTAGCAGCGCAAGGTTGTAGAATGGTTGGTCTAAATTCATCATCTTTGTTTAGGGCATATATACCTTGCTACCGTTCTGCCTGCAAAAGATTGCAGCGGTCATATTCAGGATCAATGTCAATAAATACCTCTTCCTTGGCCAGGACAAACCAGTTGCTCAAAATTTCCGATTCCTTTTGGCGCCTCGTTGCCGCTTTCAGCTTTTCATAATCATCATTAAGGTTTGCCCGGTGGGCAGGAAATCTTTCCTTATAATAAAGTATCCTGACTGCGGGCTCTGCCCTTCCGTTCCGCGGGTCTACATCTTCAAAACGGATCGGGTGGGTCACCGTTCCGATTGTCATGCTGTCCAAGGTAAAAAACAACACCGGATCCTCAAGTGTACCCAAGGTCAGACGGTTGGAACCGGTAACAGGATCGGAGAAAAAGCCCCCATTGTCCGAAGTCTCCCTGTCGTCGGAAAAATCCTTGGCGGCTTTGGCAAACGGAATACTGTCCGTCACGATCAGTGTCCTGATGCTGTCAAGAAATCGTTCCGCATCTTTCAAATCCTGCTCAGATGGCTTTGGCGTAATCAGGATGTGCCTGGTATTAAACGAATTCCCCTTACGCTCCAACATCTGGATCAGGTGGATCCCAAACATGCTTTCCACCGGGTCTCCGATTTCTCCCTGTTTTAAGCTCAGGGCCATGGCCTCATATTCCGGCGCCAGTTCTCCCCGGTTAAAAAAGCCCAGGTCCCCGCC
>DATGOS010000181.1:0-5291 GCA_035305725.1 Cyclobacteriaceae bacterium | reverse complement strand
TAAAAAAAGGTGCATTCCGGCCAACGAAGAAGTTTGCCAGGAATGCACCTTAAAATTTATTGGTAGAAAAGGGATGCCCACCAAGTCTTTTAAACAATTAAAAAAAGACGCTATGTTGGTGGCATGCGGAAAATAACCGGCTAAACTCCCCTTCCCTGAATAACCCTTAATAGGATGGCAATAATCGCAATGACCAGGAGGACGTGTATAATTCCTCCGGCTTCATACCCGATAAAACCGATAAGCCACGCAATAATCAAAATGACGGCGATGATATAAAGTAAGTTTCCCATAATAAATAAATTTAGATTGTGAGTGAATAAGTGAAATAAGTGAATATTTTATTAAGAAGGTCATCGCAACCGACGCCAATCAATGACATACGGAATACGCATGATACCATACAAAACTTCTGAATTGCAGGAATCGTGCCTTTTTTATTTTCCTGAATTTAATAAACATTTATTCAAATTCCATGCTAAGAATCAAAGAAAACGAACTTGCCACTGATTTTTTTGATTTTAATGCTACAGCGATAGCCGGAGAGACCAGAGACAGTATGCGATATCAATTTCAAATTGTGATGCTAATATGAACTTATCCGCAAATCATTGGTAACTTTGAACTACGAATTGCTTTTTCCCAGAGGCAAGCCGATTGCAACAACATTTTATGGATTATTTATCTTTCCTAAACCCAAATCAAAAAATAGCGGTAGAGCATACAGAAGGGCCCCTGATGATTATTGCGGGTGCCGGATCGGGAAAAACCCGTGTGCTGACTTACCGGGTCGCGCACTTGATCCAAAAAGGGGTGGATCCGTTCAATATCCTGTCCCTGACCTTTACCAATAAGGCGGCCAGCGAGATGAAACAGAGGATTGAAAAGGTTATCGGTTTGGAAGCCCGAAATACCTGGATGGGGACTTTTCACTCCACCTTTGCCAAAATTCTACGGGTGGAAGCACCAAAATTGGGCTACAGCTCCAATTTCACCATATACGACACGGACGACAGCAAATCGCTCATCCGTTCTGTGGTCAAAGAGATGAAACTTGATGACCGGGTGTATAAACCGGCCACGGTATTGTCGCGGATATCCGGCGCTAAAAACCGGTTGATCTCCTGGGAAACCTACCTTGCGGACCCCTTTATTAAAGCGGATGATGACGCCGCCATGAAGCCTAAAATGGGCGAGATATACAGGGTGTATCAGCAGCGGCTCTTTAAGTCTTCCGCCATGGACTTTGACGACCTGCTGTTCAATACCAACATCCTGTTCAGAGACCATCCGGACGTGCTGAACAAGTACCAGCAAAGGTTCAAATATGTGATGGTTGACGAATTTCAGGACACCAACCTTTCCCAATACCTGATCACCAAAAAACTGGCGGCGGTGCACCAGAATATCTGCGTGGTGGGTGACGATGCGCAAAGTATTTATGCCTTTAGGGGCGCGGACATTCAAAACATCCTGAACTTTCAAAAGGATTATCCGGATCTGTTTGTGGTAAAACTGGAACAAAATTATCGTTCCACCCAAAATATAGTCACCGCAGCCAATTCCATCATCGCCAAAAACAAGGCGCAGTTAAAAAAGGAAATCTGGACCCACAACGATCCGGGAGAGCCCATAGAACTGATCAGGGCCGCATCGGACAGTGAAGAGGGCCGCGTCGTGGCCTCGACAATCTTTGAGGAAAGGAACAACAGACACCTGAACAACCGCGACTTTGCCGTCCTGTACCGTACCAACTCCCAGTCAAGGTCTATAGAGGAGGCCTTGAGAAAAATGAACATCAACTATAAAATTGTCGGCGGCCTTTCATTTTACCAACGAAAGGAAATCAAGGATCTGATGGCCTATATGCGGTTTGTCATTAACCTAAACGATGAAGAAGCCTTCAAAAGGATTATAAATTTCCCCAAAAGGGGAATCGGTGAAAGCAGCGTGGAAAAAATAATGGTGGCTGCTTACGAACACGACATTCCTTTATGGGAAGTCCTTACCAATGCCTCCAGTTTCCTTGCGGGCAGGGCCGCCAACGCGGTTGAGGATTTTGCCATCATGATCAAAAGCTTCAGGATAGAGGCGGAAAGAAAGGATGCCTTTGAAGCGGCTTCCTCCATTGCCAAACAGTCGGGGCTGCTGAGGGACTTGTATGATGACAAAACCATAGAAGGCCTCAATCGCTACGAAAACGTACAGGAATTGCTCAATGCCATTAAAGAGTACGTGGACAATCCCGAAAACGAAGACAAGACACTCGGAGCTTTCCTGCAGGAAATCGCACTGCTCACCGACAATGACAGGGACAAGGACCAAACGGACACGGTCACCTTAATGACCATCCATTCTTCCAAAGGACTGGAGTTCAAGCAGGTATTTGTCGTGGGGATGGAAGAGGATCTGTTTCCTTCCCAGATGATGATGCAGAGCCGGGAGGACCTGGAGGAGGAAAGAAGGCTGTTTTACGTGGCCTCCACCCGGGCCATGGAAAAGCTCTACCTCAGCTATGCCCTTACCCGGTACCGGTTTGGGCGGCTGCTGAACTGCGAACCCAGCAGGTTTTTGGAAGAGGTGGATCCCGCCTGTATCAAGACCACCAAACGGGCGGAAAGCGGAATGGCCGCGGCTTTTCGCCGCTCTGGCAGTGAGGGGAGGAACGGATTTGTGGGCATTAAAAAACCCGCTCTCAGGACCGGTACCACCGCAAAGGTCCATGTTCCCAGCCCGGATTTTAAACCTTCCAACACCCATAACCTTAAGGAAGGCATGACAATTGAGCATCCCAAGTTCGGGTTCGGGAAAGTCAGTAAGATTGAGACTGAGGGAGCCAACAGAAAAGCATCAATCCGCTTCGAGAATTTTGGAGATAAAACATTATTACTTAGCTTTGCAAAGCTTAGGATAATAGAGTAAAACCGGCAGTGTCAAAAAAACACACCCCGAAAGATCCAATGGACTTTTCCTCCGACCCTGGCTGGCCATCACCCAAAAGATCCTGGGGGTCCATTTTACCTATAAAATACCTGTTCCTGCATTTTGATATATTTTTCGTAAATTAAAATGTCATTTATCAAACTGCGGGCGGTATGGATGAAAATGAAAAACATAAACAACCACACTCACCAATTTTGAAAGAATACGGAAAAAACATCCAGAAACTGGTAGACTACGTCATTACCGTTCCTGATAAAGCAAAGCGTACGGAATATGCTTTTGCCCTCGTGGAATTAATGAAACAGCTTAATCCGCAACTCAAAACCGAAAACGACCAGAAACTTTGGGATGACCTGTACATCATGTCCGATTTCAACCTGGATGTCGATGCCCCGTTTCCCATGCCCGAAAAGGAACTTCTGGGAAAAAAACCGCAGCGTCTGGGTTACCCCAAGCATGAGGTACGGTATAAGCATTACGGAAGAAACATTGAAAAACTCATCGAAAAGGCGGTCGAAATAGAGGATGATGAAGAACAGGAAGCGGCGTTGATCTTTATTGGCCAGTTGATGAGAAGCTTCCATTCCACCTGGAACCGGGAAAACTTCGATGATGCCATTATTATTGATGATATCAAAACGCTGTCCAAGGGGAAACTGCACATAGACCTGGAGAAAGTAAGGGAAAACGGACTTTTTGAGACCAGCATGCGCCGGGATTTCAAATCCCCCGCCACGCCTCCATCAGACCAAAATATCCTCGCCGGACGCAGAAATTACAGCAATAACGCCAAGCGGAGAAACAACGGGGGGAACAAAAAACGCAGAAACTAATGGCTTCATTCCAGGTAAAAGGAGGTCTGAAGCTAAAGGGAGAAATCATACCGCAGGGCGCAAAAAACGAAGCGCTCCAGATCCTCTGTGCGGTCTTACTGACCACTGAAGATGTTACCGTACACAAGGTACCCCATATCCGGGATGTGATAAAGCTCCTTGAGCTCCTGGGGGAAATGGGGGTGCAAATCGACAAAATCGGCGATGAGAGTTACCGCCTCAATGCCGCCAATATCAACCTTGGGTATTTGGACACCCGTGATTTTTTGACCAAGGCGGCATCCCTCCGGGGATCCGTGATGATTTTGGGGCCAATGCTGGCGAGGTTTGGCAAGGGGAAAATTTCCACACCCGGTGGGGACAAAATCGGCCGAAGAAGGCTGGACACCCATTTTTCCGGCTTCGAAAAGCTTGGTGCAAGGTTTTCGTACCACGCAAAGCAGGGAATTTTCGAGGTAGAGGGGCAGCATCTTAAAGGCTGTTATATGCTTCTGGAAGAAGCGTCCGTCACAGGGACCGCCAATATCATCATGGCCGCAGTGCTGGCGGAAGGAAAGACCACCATTTACAATGCGGCTTGTGAGCCCTATATCCAGCAGCTCTGCACGATGCTCAACAACATGGGCGCCAGGATTACTGGCGTGGGTTCCAACTTACTGAATATCGAGGGGGTGAAAAAGCTTGGGGGAACTACGCATACCCTGCTACCTGATATGATCGAGATCGGTTCCTTTATTGGGTTGGCTGCGATGACCCAGTCCGAGATTACCATCAAGGACGTCTCGGCGGACAAGCTGGGCATCATTCCGGATACTTTTAGAAAAATGGGCGTGAAGTTGGAAATCCGCGGAGACGACATTTATATCCCTGCCCAAAAGCGCTACGAAATCGAGTCGTTTATGGACGGTTCCATTCTTACCATATCCGATGCCATTTGGCCGGGTTTTACCCCGGATTTGCTGAGCATCATTCTGGAGATGGCGGTTCAGGCCAAGGGCACCGTGCTGGTACACCAAAAAATGTTTGAAAGCCGCCTGTTTTTTGTGGATAAATTGATTGACATGGGCGCGCAGATCATCCTGGGAGACCCCCACAGGGCTGTTGTCATCGGTCTGGACAGGAAATATCCCCTGAAGGGCATAAGGATGACTTCCCCGGATATCCGTGCCGGCGTGGCTTTGCTGATTGCTGCCCTTTCTGCCGAAGGCACTTCCCAAATCGACAATGTGGAGCAAATTGACCGCGGCTATCAATTTATCGACAAGCGGCTAAACGCACTCGGCGCCCAGATCATCAGGATGGAACCGGACGACTGTTAAGGAGACGCAGGAAATAAGACAGAAGATAGAAGACAGGAGACATAAGATATAAGACGTAAGACGTAAGACAGTCTGCTGTCAACAGCCGACGGTACATCAGTCCACGGCTGACAGCCCTCAGGGTTGTACGGGCTTGTACGAAATCGGAGACTTCGTACACCAGTCCACGGCCCACGGTTCGAAAAATGGTAATTTA
>DATGOS010000180.1:0-5939 GCA_035305725.1 Cyclobacteriaceae bacterium | reverse complement strand
ACCCTTGGACACAGGCCAAAAAATTTGATCCTAAGGAGGAATATGTCAGGCAATGGGTGAAGGAATATGATGACAGCTATATCCCGCCGATGGTCGATCATGAATTTGCCCGAAACAGGGCCTTGGAAACTTACAAAAGAGCTTTGTCAATTTAAAAAACGATACTATGAAATACAGATGGATTTTGACGCTGGCGGCAGGTGCCGCAGCAATTGCTTATACAAGTTCCTGTGCATCCATTCCCAAAGGCGCAACGGCCGTACATCCATTTGAGTTGGAGCGGTACCTCGGGAAGTGGTATGAAATTGCCCAAAAAGATTTTAAATATGAAAAGAACCTCAATAACGTCACGGCAGATTATTCCCTCAACAATAACGGCACCATCCGAGTGGTGAACCGTGGCTACGATGTCGTCAAGGAGGAGTGGAAGGAGAGTGTAGGTAAGGCTAAACCCGTAGGAAATCCTAATGAAGGCAGGTTAAAGGTTTCTTTTTTCGGGCCTTTTTATTCTGGATACAATGTAATAGAAATTGATCCGGATTATCAATACGTTTTGGTAGCTGGTGACAACCTGAAGTATTTATGGATACTCTCCCGACAGCCCACGATTCCTGAAGAGGTAAAAAGCCGATATCTGAAAAAGGCGCAGGAGATTGGCTATGATACCAGCGACCTGGTATGGGGGGCGCATGATAAAATTGGGGAATAATGTAGAGACGGGGCATAACCCATCTCTACATTATTCCCCGTTCCTACCACGCAACAAGATTTCATAGTTGACTACCAAGGTATTTCCCCAGTTTCTGGATTGGTTTCTTCACTGAAGAATTTCCCTGTCGGACCGTGCTCATCAATTAAGGCAAATTTGACGATGCGTCTGCCTGCTTCTTCAATCTCCCCGCCCACATGTCCTGTAAAATCCGTTTTGGTATAGCCGGGGCAGACTGCATTGATTTTAAAGGACGTGTCCCGCAGCTCGTAAGCAAGATGGATGGTGTACATGTTCAGCGCAGCTTTGGATGCGCCATAAACCGCATATTTGCCATAATGATAGGCTGGCCATTCCGGATTACTCTGCAATGTTAACGATCCTACGCTGGTACTTACATTGACGATCCTTGGCTGTGGGGCTTGTCTCAATAAGTCCAAAAATGCACGTGTCACCCTTGTCACTCCTATAACATTCGTATCGAAGACCGCCTTAAATTGCTCCGGCGAGCCTTCCAGTGCGGTGTAAGGCATGCCCCCATTGATACCGGCATTGTTAATGAGCACATCTAGCACGTTGGTCTTTTTGCTTATTCCCTCACAGGCGATTTTTACCGAATGGTCACTGGTTACATCCAAAGGTATGGCCTCTACTTGATCATATCCTTCTGATTTTAATTGAGTAACTGCATCAAGGCCTTTTGCCAAGTCCCGGCACCCCAGATAAACGTAAAATCCTTTTTGCAGGAGTTGTTTCACGGCCTCAAAGCCAATTCCTTTGTTAGCTCCCGTGACTAAGGCTTTCTTAGCGAATTGTGGTGTTGCTCTTTCTTGATTTTCGTGGTTTGTCAAATCCATTTTTTTCTGTTTTGGTACCACGCAAAATTCATTGGTTAAAAAACAAGGTTTCTTACCATTTGGTAAAAACTGGCCTAACGAACATTTTTCCGTATCCGACTCAAAGATTGTTGGGTGACGCCCAGGTAAGAAGCAACATACGATAAGGGAACACGGTTGATGAGGGAGGGGTAGTTCTCCATAAACTCAAGATAGCGGGTCGTGGCGTCTTGGGAAATTACAGGACCTTTTCTTGATTTTTGGAACATACAAAGCTGGACCATCTTATTTTTGATGGGATCCCAGCTGACGATGGTTTGCGAAAGCTCGTCCCAACTAGGTTTAGAAAATACCATGAGTTTACACGGGGTGCAAGCCTGCAGATACTCCGATGAGGCAGTCTCTGCTTCGAAATTGACATAGTCTACCACCAAGCTGTTTTCGCCGACAAAGCAACGGGTGATTTCCTCCCCTTTATGGCTATAATAGCATCCACGGAGCACACCTTCTACCACAAAGCCGACCTGCCTTGGAATTTTTCCGGCCTCTGAAAAATATGCATCTTTTTGAAGGGTCATCTCCGTCGCTTTCTCTCTGACCAATTCGAGCTGTTGTGCATTCAAGCTGCCGAATTTCAAGATATAGGCAATCAATTCATTCATAGCCCCAAATTATAAAAAGTAGTTTTGTCAAGATTTATCATTTGGTAATAAATTTTCCAAATTTGTCTCATTCCCTTTTTTGTTCCTTTATCCATCCCATGGCTTGGGCAATAAGAAAGGTATCGGTGAATTGGTTGAACGTTGTGATTTTTCCATCCTTCACTTTGTACTCACAAGCAAATTCGGCTTTCATCGATTTTCCAGTGGTTTTGTAAGTTCCTTCGTAAAAACCAATCACAAAAACCCCGTCACCGCCGTCGATATATCGGGTAATGGTGGCTTTCCATTCCTTCCAGTTCTTCCTAAATCCCGCAAATACCTCCTCAACAATCGCGTCAGCCCCTACATACTGGCCACCACCGGGGAAACCTTTCATCTGGTTCCAGACTATATTTTCCGCAAAAATGCTTCGAATAGCTTCGTGGTCATTAGTAGCAAAAAGCGCATACATCCTTTTTACCGTTTCAATATTTTCTGTTGGTTGGTCGGATGCTTTCATTGCCGGGAGGTACAAATGTTATGTTACTTTTGTAAAGCTTAATGGCATATCAAGTTGGCTCATATTGGGTTTGTTGATCTATTCAGGAATTCTCCAGCAGTCATCACGGGAATTTCAGAGTTTTTAAAATCCTTTTTGTTCCTTGTAATAATGAAGTCCGCTCGGTAGTTTAGGGCAGTGAAATATTGCAATCCATCCTCGAGATCGTCAAAATTTGAAGCCAAAGCCAATTCTATTGCTTTGTCTTCAAGAGGGAAAACGGTAACAAGAACTTTAAATTTTGCTAGGTATTTTTTTGCGTCAACTTCTTTATGATGCCTAACGATGGAATAATACGCATTGGCAAAGGATAAAGAGGAAATGCAAAGGTGGATTCTTCTGTTGTCACTTAAAGTAAATAAACCCTGCGCATCTTTATAAAATGGCTCACGTCTGGCCAAAAGGTCTATGATGATATTTGTGTCGACAAACACAGTCTCCATCAGGAATATTTTTTATCAATGTAACTTCTATAATCTTCTTTCTCATTGTAATCCCGAGGAATTATTCCCGTCAAGCTTTCCACCAACGGGCTTACTGAAGAGTTCTTTTTTGATTCATAAGTTAGAGAATGCAGATAGGTTTCAACAAGTTTTGATAGGCTTACGTCATGGTTTTTGGCGTAGGCTTTTGCCTCATCAATTACTTTTTTGTCAAGACTTAAGATGAGCTTTGTGTTCATGACGATGTCGAGTTTACGTATAAATATAACAAATATTCACGTAGCCCGTTCCGGAAACCAGAATATTTTGGGTGCCACATTTTTTTCGCTGGCGAATCGGCATGGTCGATTAGAAGAGGCGGGAATCCTTCTTCTTTTGAACCCTCTGAGCGTCCTGCGTCTAGCGCATCACTTTTTCGGTTTCCTTTTTGCAACAGCCGCTTTGTCATTGTATTCCAGGCACAGGTTGATCCAAAATTCAAAGTCTTCCGGGCTTTGGTAGCCGATGGGATCCACATAGCAGTAGCCTAGGTATTCTTTTCCCTTCATGATCATCGGTAAAAAGCCGGGTTTCTGCGAAAGTTGCTCGGTGAGGGCAGGATCAAAGCGGCACATCAGCAGGTTGTCGCCTATATTGATGCACATTTTGCCGTTTACCATAAAGGCGAATCCGCCAAACATCTTCTTTTCTTCTACTTGAAAGGCTTCCCTTTGGCTTAAATATTCCCGGACACGGGCGGCGAGGTTGGGGTCGTAGGACATAAGGGTTTTGGTCGATAAAATTTGTGTGTAAATTGTTATAAAGGAACAATCCGTTCAAAACATTTCAACGAGGAGTCAGGGCCTAGGCAGTTACAGCAAATCCTTTCCCGCCTGTACAAGTTTTTTTGGCTTGATCTGGGATAAGACTATTCGCCTGATAAGGCAGGTTATTTTTTGTTTTCCAAAAGAGACAACAGCTTTTTTGGATCTTGGCGGTTATCCCAAAAAGCGGTAATTATTATTTCGGTATCAGCCACTTTGTAGAAAATACTGTAGTTCTCCAATGGTGCGACTCTGGTATCTTTAAAGTCTGCGGTCTTGTAAAGGAGTGGTGTTTGTGAAATGCGTTTGGTTAACGCCGTAACTAATCCAAGCAACTTTTTTGAGTAAGTAGTCGACCGATTCCGCTTCACCCAATATTCAAGTATGCCAACATACTGAATATCCGCGGTTTTTGTCCACTTCACAATCCGTTTAGCCATTCAAGATTTCGTTTGTCCATTGCATCTTGAGATATCAATTGACCTTTTTGGATGTCGGCTTCACTCATCTCCAGCATTTCCTTTTGTTCATCAGTCAATCCCACCGTTTCGGTGTCTATTGAACTTGAAGAAACAAGGTGGTCAAGTTCGACAAGAAGATTCTTGTCCGTAATGGTTAGGATTTTGTCAATCAGTTCCCTACGTATTTTATCAACCGTTTCCATAGATGTTTAATTTATCACAATTTGCTAAAATTTCAGTACATTTCATAAAGTTTACCAGTAGTAGGGTTTCGCAATTTGAATACGCTCGTAGAGCCTCCATGTTATCTTTATATCAGGATGCCAGTCCACTGAACACTTTTCTTCCACTTGAAAGGCTTCTCTTTGGCTTAAATATTCCCGGACACGGGAGGCGAGGTTGGGGTTGTAAGGCATAAGGGTATTTTTAAAGTGCTGAATATTTGAGCCCGTAGGCTGTTGGTGTAAGCGCGCCAGCTTTCAGAGACGGGGCGTGCCTCACAAGAAATTCAGGAAAGATCCGATACCTGATGCCCATCGCAGGTTGTAGGGACTTTTAACTGAATATCAAACACTCCCATCTTCAACTTATAGCCGGGCTTTAGCCAGTCTAGGGGCTGTCCTCAACTTTTGTAGGATTTGTTTTGATACGATAAATTCCTCCGTCGTAAGTTATTGTAAGTACGCCATCAAATTCATTGTTTTGAAACTTACGGTCATCCAATTCTTGCCAAATAATGTGATTTTGTTCTTCAGACACGCTGTCCGGATCAATAAATTCAATTGGGGCTAAAAATTCTCTTTCTTTCGAAAATTTGTAGTCAACGTCTATGGTGTTATCGCTGGAGTTGAAATTAACAGTGTCAAAATTGGTTAAGAGTAGTTTTACGGTATCATCAGCAAAATTTAAATCAATGGGCCTTTTTGGCCATACCCTGTTTTCCTCATGGTATTTTACAACCAAGTTGCCTAGGATGAAGATATCGATCGCTTCATCAATCTGATTCTTATAATCAGGTCGTGTTTGGTTATATGATATCAGACGAGCATTTGGCTTGCAACCTATTATTGTTATTGTTGAAAAGAACAATGTCCTGAGAAGGATAGTCGCTAATCTTAATTTGTAGTACTTAAGCATCTCGTGCATGGCCCTCTTACGTATAGACTTAATATTCCGAGCTAGAAGCTGAGAAGTTATGGAAAAAAACCTCGTAAACTTTCACCTTCCTTTCGCGACACTGATCCTGGCGTCAAATTTCATTCTAATCGTGCTTAATACCTTTATCTGTGATGAATCAGGATGATTGGGATTAATTAAATAATTAAATTCTTGGGGGACTATACTATTGGGGACTTTTAAAACAGCGGCTTCACTATATCGAACAAAATCGTCTCCGATGGCCTGCGTGGTAGCACGCGGCGGTTTCGCATCCCAATCAGAAGGTAAATCTTCCACGTTTACTTCCAAGACGGGCAGGTGCTCCGGTA
>DATGOS010000179.1:0-2162 GCA_035305725.1 Cyclobacteriaceae bacterium | reverse complement strand
GAAGCTGGATATAGCCCAGCCATCGTCCTCACCTTCACGGGGATCCAAAAACCTGCTCCTCCAATAAAAGGTGACGGAGTCCTTCATGAAGAAATGTTCCGACAAATCAAAGGTCCATTTGGCAAGGCCGGACGTGGTAATTCTGGTTTCCCTTCTCGCCGAACTGGAAAAATCGGCCGTGGAATCGATCTGCAGGACGATGTTTCTGTCCAGGACGGACTTGCCTGGAATTTGTGAAACCATGTCAATTTGCTCCTGGTTTACAATGCCAAAGTCCAGCGGGAGCAAGTTCATGGTCCCGCTCAATTGCAGGAACTTATTGACCGCCACTGTATTGTTCGCAAACGTAAGCTCGTCCACCCGCCTTTCCTTGTTAATCTCAATCGTAAATAAATTTTCTCCAAAGGAATTGATCCCGGTGTTGGGAAGATTGAAAACGAGGGTGTCCCTTCTGAAAATGGGAGCGAGCGTGAGGGGATCATAAGCTATGGCTGTACCATCGGGAAGCTGTCGTGATATTTTGACCCCTATAGAGTCCAGGTCCACTCTCCCCAGGTTCCTGATGACAAAGGAAAGTCTTAATGAATCGGAGAGGGTGTTGGGTGTCCCCTCATCCATCCCTGCCAAAAAAACATCTTCCGGTCTGATGGCGTAATCGGCTTTGTCGGCGGGGAATATCCTGGCGGCAGGATCACCCAGCATAATCATCTGATTGGTATGAGACTGGTTGACCGGGGAATTGCCATACTTCTCATACAGGAGCTTTTCGGCTTCAATCTTGACCCTGCCCACCGGCTGATAAATCAGGGAGGAATCCGAAAAGGCTTTGATGTAAAACGACTCGGAATACCGTCTTAAATAAATATCCACGCCCACACTGGAATGGGCCATATAGTTGGAGGCGCCCCTATCCGGGGTGAGTATCCAGTCCTCCCCAAAAGTATAAGCATCCCCGAAAGCGTTGCCGGCATCACAGCCGTTTAGCAAAAGAAGCGGGTACTTCCCTTTGTTGTCATAACCTAGCTCGTTGACGCTTACAAAACCTATATCAATATCGGTAGTAGCGGGGGCGGAATGTCCAAAAAAGGTAACCAAACTCAGTCCCTCGTTCACCTCATCAGAAATGTTGATCAGCTCCACCACTTCATTGCTTCGTTTTCGGATCGTCTTGACCGCCCCTCCAAAGAAGATGTCTTCGGCGATGGCCTTGAAGCCGTTCAAAAAATTAAAAAACCTTTCCAGTTCGAAAGCTGACCTTCCGCCGCTGAGATGGACCACGTTTTTCTGCCAGTCTTCCTGTACTCCGAGCGCATCCTTTTCCTTGATTTTTTCCAGGTACTGGGCAACTTCTTCCGGAGTACGGGCAGGAATCCGGCCCACGGCTACATCCTGCCGGTCAGGTTCCTGCGGATTCAGTCCCACCGCATAACGGTTGTCTGAATAAGGATAACCTGCCGGGGGAACCAGCCCCTGAAAATCAAACACCGAGGGGTTGCTCCTATAGCTATAAGTCACACTTCCCACCCTTCTGGTATTGTAGATACCGTAGGCTCTCCCGATGAGCAACAGGTACTCGGGCTGGTGCCGTGGGTAATACCTTCTTAAGAATTCAAAAATTGCCAAAGGGGTTTTCTCTCCAAAGGAAAACTGGTTATAAAGGTCATCGACATTGAGGGTCAGGGTATCATAACCTCCGCCCACAGCGGAAGCCCGATGGGCAGCGTATGCGGTCACCGGATCCCCGTAGGAAGACGAGGGCTGCCGGAGCCGCTCGTGCGAAATAATCATATAGTCCGAGGGCTGGTTGAGCACGTTCCGAAACCGGATCTTTTCCATCAGATCAATTTTGGTCACGGCATTTACTTGCTGGACCATTATCCTTGCTTCCCTTCCTTCCGTCCCGGCGGGTAGCCGGAGAATGTTTTCTGTCACGGGCGATTCAACTTTTATGGGATTGTTGATGTCAGTGATGTCATAAGCTACATAACTGCGATAGGTATCAGGGATTTGCAGTTGGCTTATTCCCGCCGGAATGATAAAGACCTGCTGATCAAAATCTCCAGGCGAAACTGCCCTGGGGTAATTTATTTTAACATAGCTGAGGGAAATATTGTCCACAGCCCCGTCTACGCCCATCGGACTTACCCGTACCAACAGCCTGC
>DATGOS010000178.1:0-3739 GCA_035305725.1 Cyclobacteriaceae bacterium | reverse complement strand
ATGGCATTGGGAATTCCGTGTCCAGCCAGGTTTCGGCCTTTAACCAAAGTATAGAGACGTTTGACTATTCTCTGGCTTCAAACCAATGGGCATTCGCCGTAAGGGATGGCCGGCAGAGCAAACTAGTGGTTCAGCCTTTTTCCAACCTGGACCAGTTTACCATGAGCACGCCCCGCATCCAGATCAGGCAGGCGCAGGCTTTGAGTGAAAGGCTGTCGTCCCGACGACTGCAAAATGACAGTCCGGAGGAGGAAGATGAAGAGCCTGCTGTTCAGGAGCCGGTGAAGATGGCCGACACCCCCAACCAGCTTGATCCTTCTAAGCCCATAAATCCGGAAGATTTTATGATGGACACGGATCCTGCTGCCGCCAATGATACCGTTCCCCAGCCGGGGAATCTCACAGGCGCAATAGATACCGACAGGCTGAGGTTTGAAAGAAGGGGAGGCATAGACACTGATAATTATGTTTTTGACACCATCCCGCCTGTGGACCAGCCAATCACCGACCGCCAAACCACGGGCGGAAGCAGCATACTGGATGCTTTCAGGAAACAAAGCATGGTGAAAAGGGTCACAGGCCCCCGCCTGTACGTTCCCCAGTTTATTGCAAGTAGCCTGAATACCTCCTTTGTGGTGGACCCGCTTAGAGGTTTTGGGATTAGCCTAAATGCGAAAATGTCCGATTTACTGGACAACCACTCTTTTACCGGTGGCATCATGACCACGATGGACTTCCGGTCAGGAAGTGACGTGTTTTTTGAATACCAGTACCTGAAAACCAGACTGGATTTCAGGGGAAGGTTTGATAGAAAATCTCTGATCAGATCAGAAGGCGACCTTACTTTCCAAAAGTATACCCTCACCAGAACGGAACTTGGAGTTTCGTATCCCATCAGTGTGCACACCAGGGTCAGCGTAAGTCCATTTTTGGCAAAATCCCAATATTTTAACCTGAATCCGGATTCTATCTTAAGGGGAGAAGACGGGATACAAAACCACCTTGACATCAACTATGCCGGGGGAAGGGCGGAACTGGTGGTGGATAAAACCGAACTGTTGGGGCTGTACATGGAGCAGGGATTTAAGGGCAAAGCGGGGTATGTCCATTACCGGGGATTGAACAGGCCGGAACGAAGTTTTAGCAATCTTTACCTTGATATCAGGAATTATCAAAAAATCCATAAAAACATCACCTTTGCCACGAAGTTGTACATGGGTTCCTACTTTGGTGAGAATCCCCAAAGCTACCTCGTAGGTGGAATGAACAATTGGCTGTTCAACGAATTTCATCAGCCTCCCACCAACCGGCCTGAATCATCGCCGATCAGAAATGCCTCGGGAGCCGAAAATTCGAATATCCTGTTTGCGGAATTCGTGGATTTAAGAGGCTATGATTATGATGAAATAAGGGGAACAAAAGTAATTACTTTTTCCGCAGAGCTAAGAATTCCCATATTTTCGTACTTGTCCCGGGGCAATATAGCTTCCAATTTTATAAAGAATTTCCAGTTGGTGGGATTTTATGACGCAGGGTCTTCCTGGACGGATGCCGCCCCTTGGGAAAGGGTAAATGACCAGAATACGGAGGTGATTAACACAGAAGGGTCTCCTTTTGAAATTACCCTGAATAACTTTAACAATCCCTGGCTACAAAGCTATGGGGCAGGGCTGAGGACCGTGTTGCTCAACTATTATGTGAAATTCGATATGGCTCGGCCAGTGAGGGATTATACTATCCAAAAGCCCCGGTATTACATCACGTTGGGGTACAATTTTTAGCGGGTCCCCACTTTATCAATTGTCAAAAACAAGCAACCACAGGATGATAAAATCCATGACAGGCTATGGCATAGGCCATATAGAAAATGAGGAAGCCACCGTAGTGGTAGAAGTAAAGTCCCTGAACAGTAAGTTTCTGGATCTTTCCATAAAGAGCCCCCGGCAGTTTGCGGACAGGGAGTTAGAGATAAGGAATTTGGTGGCCGAAAAGCTGGAAAGGGGCAAAGTGAATGTGGGGATAGAATATGTCCCCAAGGCAGGAAATGAGCTTCCTGTAAGCATTAATGAGGGGCTTTTTCAGTCGTATTATAATAAATACAGTACGCTGGCCGCAGCGGTAGGGGCTGACAAGGCAGACCTGTTTAAGCTGGCAATTCAGTCCCCGAATGTATCCACACCCAATCCTTCCGGCGGAACCGGTGGTGAGGGATGGGAGGCGGTGCGGGCGGCCCTCATGGACGCCCTGGCAAACTGCAACCAGTTCAGGGAGGATGAAGGCAACACGCTCTATCACCGATTTGAGGAAAATATTCAAATTTTGGAACAGGGGCTGGAACAGGTGAAGTCCGAGGAGCCCCGGCGTCGTAAGAAGATTCAGGAAAGAATTCGGAACAACTTTTCCGAGTGGCTGGATGAAAATTCCTTTGACCAGAACCGTTTTGAACAGGAGCTGATCTATTATTTTGAGAAGTTGGATATCACCGAGGAAATCGTTCGGTTGGGGACGCACCTGGATTACTTCAGGGAAAGCCTGAAGGGCGGCAGCGGCCAGGGAAAAAAACTGGGGTTTATCAGCCAGGAATTGGGGAGAGAGATCAACACCATAGGCTCCAAAGCCAACGATGCGGTGATCCAGCGGCATGTAATCCTGATGAAGGACGAACTGGAAAAGATCAAGGAGCAGGCATTGAATATCCTTTAATCCTATAAAACAAAAAAAAGGAATCCGCGTTGGCAGATTCCTTTTTTGTTTTATAACCCTTGTCCTGGATTAGCTTAATTTAAAGCGGATAGGCAACCTCATCTTTACACGCACTGGTCTACCTCTTTGCTTTCCGGGTTCCCAATTGGGAGCGTTCTGCACTACCCGCATTGCTTCTTCATCACAACCACCGCCGATACCTCTTAATATTTCCACATCCTGAATGGAACCATCAGTATTTACTACGAATACCACATATACAGTTCCCTCAATACCCATTCTCCTAGCTTGGGTAGGATACTTCAGGTTGCTGCTGAGGTACTTGTTCCATCCTTCCATTCCTCCCGGAGGAGTAGGCATAGTTTCCACCACGTCAAAGATCTCTTCTGCTTTTTCTTCAACGGGAGCCTCAGTGATAACAACTTCCTTTATCACGGTTTCTTCCTTGACGTCAACGTCAAAGTTTACCTCAATTTCCTCTATTTCCACTTCATCTGGAACTTCCTAAATAATGGGTTGCTCAATCGGCGGCGGTGGGGGTGGAGGTGGCTGTTCCGTGATCGGAATATCCAGCAATTCTTCAAATTCATCGTTTACTGACCCTAAGTCTTTCAAAGCACCGTCATCATACGATTTGTACTCAAAAGCAAACAGGACAATACCCAAACTGATTGCCAAGCCGAGATTTAAAAACATCCCGGATTTTCTGCTCAGGTCAGCCTTGGGGGTTTTTTTAGCTTCCATGATTAGCTTCCTTTATAAATGAATATTTTTCTTTAGGTTAGAGAGAACAATTGTAAACAATTATTTTTATTTATACAAGATTACACTTCTTCTTGAGTAAAATATAATAACCAATTACTCCAACTGTCCCTCCGGTTAAATTTGCAGCCATATCTCCGTAATCAAATGATCTTCCGGGAATATAATGTTGCATGTACTCTACAAATATAGCAAAAACAATTCCAAAAACTAAATAGTTAGTCACTATTTTTGCTAAACTGATTCCGCCGCGGTCTTGGGGATAAACACTCAG
>DATGOS010000177.1:0-6457 GCA_035305725.1 Cyclobacteriaceae bacterium | reverse complement strand
GATGGTAGGTCCCGATAACTATGCCTTGTTTAGGAGGATAAAACAGACTTGGGACCCTGATAATATCTTCAATCCTGGAAAAATAGTGGATGCGCCAGCCATGAATACCTCCTTAAGGTATGAGCCTGACATGGTCACCCCGGAGATAGAAACGGTTTTTGATTTTTCCGACACCGGAGGAATCCTGAGGGCAGCGGAAAAATGCAACGGTTCGGGCGATTGCAGAAAACTTCCCGTTTCGGGAGGTACCATGTGCCCAAGCTATATGGCCACCCGAAATGAAAAGGACACCACCCGGGGAAGGGCAAATACCCTGAGGGAGTTCCTCACAAAAAGTAACAAGACCAACCGCTTCGACCATGAGGAAATTAAAGAGGTCATGGACCTTTGTATTTCCTGTAAGGGCTGTTCCTCTGAATGTCCGTCCAATGTGGATATGTCAACGCTGAAGGCCGAATTTTTGCACCAATACCATAAATCAAACGGCACACCTCTGCGGTCAAGGGCTTTTGCCTACATCAATACCCTCAACGGGCTCGGTAGCGTAATGCCTGGGATGACCAATTTCGTGATGGAAAACGCGGTGACCGGTAAATACCTAAAAAAATTCCTTGGAATAGCACCGGAACGCAGCCTGCCTGCAATTAGCAAGCGTAGCCTGAAAAAATGGTACAAAAATGATTATGCCAAGCTGCCAAAAATCTCGAAGCCGATCAAGACGGTATTTTTGTTTTGCGATGAATTTACCAATTTCAACGACAGCGAAATAGGGATAAAGGCGGTCAAGCTGCTGCATTATCTGGGTTACGAAGTGAAAATCGTAGACCATGCCGAAAGTGGGCGTGCGGCCATATCAAAAGGCCTGCTGGACCGGGCAAAAGATTTGGCCGTACGGAATGTAAAAAAATTTAAAGATCTGGTATCCAGGGAAAGTCCCCTGATCGGGATTGAACCGTCCGCGATTTTGACCTTCAGGGACGAGTATCCCAGGCTGGTGGGCCCTGAGCTGGTAGCCGATGCCAAGAAACTTAAGCGGAACTGTCAGGTAATTGATGAATTTCTGGTAAGGGAGATCCTGGCCGACAACATCAAACCCGGGCAGTTTACTGACCAGAAGAAAAACTTGGTGCTCCACGGACACTGCCATCAAAAGTCTCTGTCATCCAACAGCTTTTCTACCAAGCTGCTGTCCTTTCCCCGAAATTATACGGTAGAAGTTATTCCCTCCGGATGCTGCGGCATGGCGGGATCCTTTGGGTATGAGGCGGAGCATTACGCGGTCAGTCAGCAAATCGGTGAACTGGTGCTGTTTCCCGCAATCAGAAAGCTGGACGGGGAGACGATTATAGCGGCACCCGGTACCAGCTGCAGGCACCAGATTGCCGACGGCACTGGCAGGAAGGCTTTACATCCCGTAGAGATATTGTTTGAAGCGGCAGGATTGTCGCTTTAGGTGAAAGTAGTAGGTCGTACCAGGCTCGAACTGGTGACCTCTGCCCTGTCAAGGCAGCGCTCTGAACCAACTGAGCTAACGACCTGTTTGCAGGAGGCAAAGATAAAAAAATAATGGTGATAACAAGCAAAAACAGCGTGGAACTTACAGTACTTTTCCCAATTTTTCCCGGGTAAGGGGCTTCTCAATAAAACCTTCTACATAATTGAATTCTTCAGACCTTTGCCGGTCGTGGTGGTCGATAGAGCTCGATAACATCACGATCCGGTCTTTCCGGTCGTTTTTCAATGCCGCATATTGGCACAAAAAGTCCCAGCCATTCATTACCGGCATATTGATGTCCAGCAAGATCAACGTTTTTTTATCATGGTCAGCGGTTTCAATAAAAGAGAGCGCTTTTTCTGCCTCCAAAAACTCGATGATCCGGGGAGACAGGTTGAGTTTGCAGATAAGGCGTTTATTAATCCAATTATTGATTGGATCGTCATCAACTAAAACAATTAGATCAAATGGATGCATCAATATGGCATTTGTGAGATTAAATAACCTTATTCCTGGAATATAGGCATTTGTGAGTACTAAAAAAACATACGAATATAAAATTTTATTTTTAAAAGAAACAAAAATGTATTACAGAGCAAATAATTAAAAAAAAAGGGAAGCAGAACGCTTCCCTTTTTTGGTTGGACAGACAGGATTACATCATTCCGCCCATTCCTCCTCCTCCCATTGGGGGCATCGGAGGTGTATCTTCTTTCACGTCGGCAACCACACATTCGGTAGTCAACAACAGCGCGGCAATAGATGCTGCGTTTTCCAAAGCAAGTCGGGTTACCTTGGTAGGGTCAATTACCCCGGCATCAAACAGGTCCTCGAATTTATCAGTCCTTGCGTTATATCCGAAGTTGCCTTCATTTTCGCGGATCTTATTAATCACCACAGAACCCTCTCCGCCGGCATTGGCCACAATAATCCTTAATGGTGCTTCCGCAGCCGACCTGATGATATTAATACCCGTATCTTCATCTTCATTGGCTCCTGTCAGGCTATCAAGTGCCTTGGCTGCTCTAAGGAGAGCTACCCCGCCACCAACAACAACACCTTCCTGAACCGCGGCTCTTGTGGCGTGCAACGCATCATCCACGCGGTCTTTCTTTTCCTTCATTTCGACTTCGGTAGCCGCTCCGATATACAGGATGGCCACACCGCCGGAAAGTTTCGCCAATCTTTCCTGAAGTTTTTCGCGGTCATAGTCGGAAGTAGTTTTTTCGATCTGGGATTTGATTTCTCCCACCCTTGCCTGAATGTTGGCAGGATCTCCGGCACCATTGACGATGGTAGTATTGTCCTTGTCAATATTTACCTTTTCGGCGGAGCCCAGGTATTCTATGGTGGCGTTTTCAAGTTTGTAACCTCTTTCCTCAGAAATCACCGTACCTCCAGTCAAGGTAGCGATGTCTTCGAGCATAGCTTTTCTTCTGTCCCCAAACCCGGGAGCTTTAACAGCCGCTACTTTCAGGGCACCCCTGATTTTGTTTACAACAAGCGTAGCCAGTGCTTCTCCGTCCACATCCTCAGCAATGATCAGCATAGGTCTTCCGGACTGAGCAACAGGCTCAAGGATCGGAAGCAGTTCCTTCATGGAGGAGATTTTCTTGTCATAAATCAAGATATATGGGTTCTCCAATTCTGCTTCCATTTTTTCGGTGTTGGTGGTGAAATATGGAGAGAGGTATCCTCTGTCAAACTGCATGCCTTCCACAGTTCTTACCTCAGTTTCGGTACCCTTGGCTTCTTCCACGGTAATGACACCATCCTTGCCCACTTTTTCCATAGCGTCCGCGATCATTTTACCGATCTCTTCATCGTTGTTAGCGGAGATCGTTCCTACCTGGGCGATTTCTTTGGAAGTGGAAATTTGCTTGGAGCTGGTTCTAAGTTCAGCAACGATGGCAGCAACAGCCTTGTCAATGCCTCTTTTGAGGTCCATTGGATTGGCTCCGGCCGCTACGTTTTTGATGCCCACATTGAAAATGGCCTGGGCCAAAACGGTGGCGGTGGTGGTTCCGTCACCGGCATCGTCGGCGGTTTTTGAGGCTACTTCCTTAACCAACTGCGCGCCCATGTTTTCAATGGCGGACTCCAGTTCAATTTCTTTTGCTACAGTGACGCCGTCCTTGGTAATGCTGGGCGCACCGAATTTTTTATCCAATATAACATTTCGGCCTTTCGGCCCCAATGTGGTTTTAACTGCATCGGCAAGTGTGTCCACACCTTTTTTCAGTCTGTCTCTTGCGTCTGTGTTGAAAAATAATTCCTTAGCCATTTTTGATTGATTTTAATTTTTTGAGTTGAATAAAATGATCTGAGATGATTAAATAATAGCAAAAATATCGGCTTCTCTCATAATCAAGTAATCTTTGCCTTCTACGGACAATTCAGTACCGGAGTATTTACCGTAAAGCACGGTATCTCCTACTTTTACCGTCAAAGGCTCGTCTTTTTTACCGTTTCCAACTGCTACTACAGTTCCTTTTTGTGGCTTTTCTTTAGCAGTGTCTGGAATGTAAAGGCCTGAAGCAGTTTTCTCTTCAGCAGCAGCAGGTTCTACCAAAACCCTGTCTGCAAGAGGTTGGATGTTCACTTGTGACATTTTTTACGTTATTTAAAAGGTTAGATTTCTTGAATACGGTTTGCTCGGGTGCATTTATTGTGCCAAAGGGAGAATTGGCCCAGGGATATGACAGAAAGTCGGTAATGCCCGATAGTGTCCTGGCAGACCAGGTTTATTTACGCTAGCTTCACTGCCAATTTTTCTTCGGGAAAGTAAAGTTGTCAGTCTAGGGATGCATTTTCTGTTGATTAATGTCGGCCGGGCCGACTGCCTCCCCGTGCCTATTATCGGTCTTCCTTGCTGAGAAGGGTTTTCTCCTGTGGGATAAGGGATGCGGAACCAGGATCAGGAGAATCCTCCGGGACCACTGGCGCTGGAGCGCTTTTTGCCCTGGCCAGTTCCCTGTTTTTAATTACCTCAGCACCGGGCTTGTCAAACAAAATGGCTCGCACTTCCTTAAAGTTTTCCGCTTTTTTCAGATCCTTGACGATATCGATCCATTCATGAAAAACCAAGTATACGGGATTGTAGGAATCAACATTTTTGGTGATCCCGTAAGTGGGCTTTTTGTCTTCCGGCTCAAAGGTGCCAAACATCCGGTCCCAGATAATAAAGGTGGAACCATAGTTTTTGTCCAGGTATTGTTCATCACATGCATGGTGTACCCGGTGATGGGAGGGGGTGGTGAAGATATACTCGATCACCGGATGCAGTTTGTTGATATATTCAGTATGGATCCAGAATTGATACAACACGGCAATTTGGTGACAAATGAAAAATACGAAGGGATCAAATCCCAGCATGATGACCGGGATGAAAAAAATGAACTTGATCTGCTGGGTCCATCCAAGACGAAATGAAACGGAAAAATTGTATTTTTTTGAGTTGTGGTGGGTGATATGGGTGGCCCACCAGAACCTTTGCTCATGTGAGATCCGGTGCGCCCAGTACCGCGCAAAATCGATGGCAATGAAGCAGGGAATAAAAGACCAGAGGGTGGCGGGAATTTTCCAGGGAACGATGTTCCAGAAGAACAACACCGCTCCGAAAGTAGCCGCTTTCAGCAAGGCACTCACCCCAATATTGACCACCCCAATGGTCGTCGCTGCTAAAAAATCCTTCTTGTCGTAAGCATCTTTGTTTCGGTAAATGCTGAAGCCCCATTCTAAAAATACCAGCAGAAACATTACAGGCGCAGCCCAGATGAGTAAATTCGGCCAGTCATTCGCGCCGAGGTCTTCAAGAGTAAGGTGGTTTTCAAACATAACCTAAATATGGTTTAAATTAGGTAATTTTAAAATTAGCCAAAATTACCCATAAATCATACATCATGGGTAGGGCGGAGCATGCTTTCGCCGCCCGTAAATAAAAAGAGGCTGTCTTGGTAGACAGCCTCTTTTCCTCCAGTCCGGCATGAATTATTCGCCGTCTCCGGCAGTATCAGTCTCTGCAGGGGTTGCCTCCTGTATGGGAAGCAGGCTTTCAGAATTATCAAAAGAGGGGGTGATGACTTGCTTTGTCGCACTTTCAATGTTGGGTGAGGAATAGTTGGTCGGGCTGCTCGTCGTGTGAAAAGCCGAGGAAACCAGCGACAGGACCAAAACACTCACTGCCAAAACCCAGGTGGCTTTTTCAAGAATATTTCCGGTCTTGGTTACACCCATGATTTGGGAGGCACTTCCACCAAATGCTGCGCCTACACCGCCTTTGGAATTCTGCCCCAGTATCACCAAAATCAACAAAACTGAGATGATGATGATAAAAATAATAAGAACAGTGAACATAATATATTAAGGTTATTCTTCTAATGCTTTAATTAAGCCTGTAAAGTAAGCGGTTTTTTCCGGGAACTTCAAGATTAATTTTTTATATATTTCAATGGCTTTCTCCTTTTTATCCTGTTCGACCAGCAGTTTGGCAAAGGATTCCGATACGAGGTTGTCGTTAAATTTCGTGCTTTCCCGGGACAGGTCCGTTTGGTCCGAACTTTCGTTTTCACGACTCACGGTAAGCCTGCCGGACTTTTTGCTGAACGCCTTGATCAATTCGTTTTGCTTCTTTTTCCGGGAGTCCAGAATCTCTTTTTTTTCCTTCTTTTTAATGGCCTCAATCAGATCATCCTCTTTGGTTTTTCCCGTTGATTCTTC
This sequence comes from Cyclobacteriaceae bacterium, assembly GCA_035305725.1. GTDB lineage: Bacteria > Bacteroidota > Bacteroidia > Cytophagales > Cyclobacteriaceae > DATGMS01. The sequence continues at coordinate 243 of DATGOS010000177.1, read as the reverse complement.
GAAGGACTTGGCTCCATCCTCCGGTGATCCGGGTTCTCCTTTTTTGGGAGGATGTTTGAAGCGGTTGAGATTTTCTTCAAGCTTTCTAAGGATTTCTTGCCGGTTGAAGCTTTCGGGATTCACCTGTAGGGGAGGAGCTTTTTCTTCGTTTTTTTCCGGTGTGCCCAGGTGTTCCGTTACGGGGGCTTTGTCAGTCCCATTGGGTAGCGGCAAAAAGTCAATGTCGCTTTCAATCAGTTGCCT
>DATGOS010000176.1:0-3731 GCA_035305725.1 Cyclobacteriaceae bacterium | reverse complement strand
TACCAAGGCGACGGGCCTGTAAAATTCTTCGGACAGCTTTCTGTTCCCATGAGCTGGGGCACCCGCAAAGTGGACGGCGATAAAACCGGAACCACAGAACGGTACGGGGCAGCCGTATCGCCCGGCATCGCCTACTTTCCTACCAGCAGACTGGGCATAGAGCTTTCTGTCAAAGGCTTGTACTATGAACACGTTGCAATTAAACCGGAATCAGGATCCAACACAAAAAGAAATGAGTTTGGCTTGAATGTCAATTCCCTTCAGCCTTCACTGGGAGTTAACTTTTTCTTTTAACAGTTTTCATTACTAAACACGTTTTGCCCCGGATCCGTGAATAAGGATCCGGGGCAAATTTGTTTGGCCCACTGTCCGAAAAGGGAATTATTCCCGCCGACTGAAGCGCAAGATTGCTATAACTCAACAAGATAACCATATTTGTAAAATGAGAAAAAGACTGCCCATCCGCGAGCTGATCCGTTATAGTATTTCCCTTTCGGTGGCCATTACGGTATTTTTCTTTATCATGATCTACCTGCAGGACCTGGACCCGCTATCGGGACTGTACCGTTCGATGGTCAGTGGGGCCATTCTGCTTTCTGCTTCCGTGGTAAGCATTGCCCTGATTGTCTTGTTTGAGAAAAGAGCTTCCACCGGCGCCATGAAACGCACCAGCCTTCGCTTTGTGGCCGGCAGTCTGATCAACACGCTATTGTTGTTGTCTGTCCATGGGATTAGAAGCCTGTCGGAAAACTATGGGCTGTTTCAACGTGAGCAATATGGGTTTGCGGAAATGCAGACCTTGCACGGCTGGCAACTTTATCTGGTGATCTTCATCTCTTCGCTGATGATCTATTCGCTGGTCCATTTGCTGCACAATTTCATCCTGCTCCAACACCTGAAGACCCAAACGGAAACTGAGGTATCCCAACTGCGCTCGGCCAATGCCGAAACCACCAACCAATTGTTGCGGCAACAGATCCAGCCCCATTTTCTGTTCAACGCCCTGAATGTGCTGAAGTCACTGATCAAGCAAAATCCCAAAACGGCAGAAGTGTACCTGCTCCGGCTTTCCGATTTCTTACGCATGTCTCTTTCCCAACATGAAAAAGGCATTGCTACCGTCAGGGAAGAACTGAAGCTATGCCTTGACTATCTTGAAATGCAGAAAATCCGCTTTGGAAATGCCCTGGAATACAGCTTTAAGGTCCCGGACAACATTCTGAACGGCCGTATCCCTTTTTTCTCTCTGCAACCGCTGGTGGAAAACGCCATTAAACACAATGAACTGACAGACGAAAACCCCTTATATATCCGCATCATTGCAGGGGATGGGCTGATTAAAGTAGAAAACAACCTCCAGCGAAAGTCCAGTGTGGAGGGGTCTACAGGCAAGGGCCTTTCCAATTTATCCGAACGCTACCGGCTGCTTTCGGACGAACAGCTCCAGATCCAGGATGACGGTAAACATTTTTCAGTGGCCTTTAAGATCATGTAACATGAAAATAGTCATTATTGAAGACGAAAAACTGACGGCCCGTGACCTGGAGGACCTGATCATGGAGGCTGCGCCCTCCTGCCAGGTCCTGGCGATTTTACATTCGGTAAAACAGGCCGTAAATTACCTAAGCAAGACCCCGGCACCTGATCTAATTTTCAGTGACATACAACTTGGCGACGGGCTGAGTTTCGACGTTTTCAACCAGGTGAACATCCATACGCCTATTGTATTTTGTACCGCTTATGACGAATATGCCTTAAAAGCCTTCCGGCTCAATGGCATCGATTATATACTTAAGCCGTTTACTCTGGAAGCGGTCAAAGCCGCCCTGGACAAGTATGATGAAATGTCAAGGGTGTTTTCGGGCGGAGGCCTGGCCATGGAAGAGCTCCAGCGGGTGCTTAACGACATCAAACCGACCAAGTCCTCCAGCGTGTTGGTCAACCACAGGGAAAAAATTATTCCGGTCAAAGTAGAGGATATCGCGGTATTCTATATCCATAACCAGATCACCTATTTGATGACTTTTGAGGGACAAAGCTATTTCCTTAACAAAACCCTCGACCAGCTTGAAAAAACTTGCGGGGAGAAGTTCTTCCGCGCCAGCCGGCAGTTTCTCGTCAATCGGGATGCGGTCAGCAACGCTTCCCACCACCTGTCGCGCAGGTTTTCCGTCACCTTAAAAGTTCCCTTTGAGCATCAGATTACGGTCAGCAGGGAAAAACTGAACGATTTTTTGAACTGGCTTACGCAATAGTTTACTTAAAGGTGGCACAAAATCCCCTGGGAGTGCTGTGGTTTATTTTATCACCGGAAGCACCGAGATGTTGGAGTTCAAGATCCTGGGAACTCCTGCTTTTCACCACCGAGAGCACAGAGAACACAGAAATGTATAAGTAGAATTGCCTTAAAGGAGGTAATAAATCCTTTCCCAGGTCAGTGTCTCCACGGACTTTTAATAATGCCACATGCCAGTCTCCCGCTTATTTGAACCCAGGGACAATGCAAGGCAATAATTCGAAAGCCAATTTTCCTTCCAATTTTGGTTCATTTAAAATTCATTTTGAAAGGTTCAATGACTTCCGGGACGTTCGTGTCGATCCTGGAATTGGTGACCCCGTCCAGCACCCGATAGGCGATTAGTTTTTCCTCGTGGGGATAAGGTTTCATCAGATCGGTCATCTCAGGCTTGGTAAGATCCGGGAGCAGCCAAGCTTCCGCCTGTTCCCCCTCCAGGATCAGCGGCATCCTTTTCTTGTCGTTATGTATCTCCGCCAGCAGAGGATTGGCTTCCACCATCACTATGCTGAAGGTGTAGATGTCTTTCCATTTGGACCAGATGCCACCCAGCGTAAAAAATTCCGCTTCCCGGGGTTTTATATAAAACGACTGGGACTTCTTCGACCCTTCAGGGTAATGCGGCTCAAAAAAGCCGGTACAGATCACCAGACACCGCTTGTCCCAGGAGTTCCGATACGAAGGCTTGTCAAACAGCTCCTCGGACCGGGCATTGAGCGTGTTGGCCTTAAAGGTGCTTTCATCCTTTACCCAAAAAGGAACAAGACCCCAACGGTACATGTCGATCGCCTTGCTGTCGCCTGTGCTGATCACGGGCAGATAGGGCTTGGCAAAACCGTTCAACTGATAAGCCTGTTCAAAAAGCGCTTCATTTTTTACCGGTAGGTTAAAAGCCGCTTTTATTTCCTTGATTTCTTTATGCTGGGAGGTATAGTAGCACATAGGCATGGGTTAGGTTAATTAGGCTAACCTACAAAATAGTTATGAAAAACCTAAGCCTGGATAAAATGTTGGCACATTCTTTCTTTCTACCGCAAAGGTCGCGAAAGTTTTACGCAAAGACATGCCAAGGGCAACAAGGGTGTTTTTCTGCTTACTGTGCGTCCTTCGCGAAATTACTTCGCGTTGCTTTGCGGTTTATTTTTTCATCCATAATCCACACCTGGTTGGGTGAATTAATTCCGTCATCAAGACTATATAGCTTTAATTAAATAGGTCCGTTGAATTATTTTATTGGGTACCTTATCCCGTAACGGACCACTTTTCTGAATTCTACCACAATCCCTTCGGAATTTTAAAAACCGCAATTCCGGGATCTTCGTCAGTAGTCAATCCATAGATCTCATTCGAATCTTCATTAACCACAAAATCATTAATTGATCTGTCCAGCATTAACTTCCAAAGGGGGTTTCCTTTGTGGTCGAAAACCCATATC
>DATGOS010000175.1:0-4151 GCA_035305725.1 Cyclobacteriaceae bacterium | reverse complement strand
AAAGATATTTGTCCACCAGGATATCGCCGAGGAATTGGCGGAAAAAATAGCCCAACAGGCAGAAAAGCTGGTGGTGGGGGACCCGCTGGATGAGCAGACAGAGGTGGGTCCTCTAATCCAACCCAAAGAAGTAGACCGGGTGGCGGAATGGGTAGAGGAAGCGGTACGGGAGGGAGCAAAGGTGCTTTGCGGAGCCAGGAAAATCTCCGACACCTGTTATGCCCCCACCGTTTTATTTAATCCTACCGGCCATGTCCGGGTTTCCAGGGAAGAGGTTTTTGGCCCAGTGGTGTGTATCTATCCTTTTACTGACCGGCAAGAAGCGATTAATGTGGCCAATTCCCTGCCGGTACATTTTCAGGCAGCCGTTTTTACAAAGGACCTGGATATTGCCCTGGATGCGGTAAATCAACTCAATGCCACGGCCGTAATGGTCAATGACCACACCGCCTTCCGCGTCGACTGGATGCCGTTTGGGGGAAGGGACGAATCCGGTATAGGAATGGGCGGTATCCCTTATTCCATCCATGAAATGACCAGGGAAAAACTGATGGTGATCAAGAGTAAGGTGATTTAGGCAAAGGCAAGGTCAGGACTTCACTGGCCTACTTCTTCCTGCTGATCTTTAAGCATGGGCTGCGCTCTCTTACACAGCTGAAACGACAGGCCCCAGGGATCACGGAGCATAAGCAGATGGGAGCCATCCTGAAAATGTTCGTCCAGGGCTGTTTCGGCTCCTGCTTCAAGCAAACCTTCCATATCCTGATAAGGATCCGCGGATACAAAAGCCATATGCACCACATGGGGATGTAAATTTCTGAAATCCACCACGGGAGCGTTGGGATTGTGGTAGATTTCCAGCAATATGGTACCGCTGTCATCGGCCAAAAATGTCGTAAACGGCGCCTTCTCCATCCTTCTCACTACCTTTAGGCCCAAATGTTTCTCATACCAATCCGCCATCGCGATGGGTTGTTCCACATTAAGGGCAAAGTGTTCAAATTTCATAGCGGATAAGTTATTTAAAGTCACTGACAGCACGCCACCGGGATATGCGCCCGTGCAAGATATAAAATTTCCCAAACTTCAAAAATAATGCGGTACCGGAATAACACGCATTATATATTTTTATATATTTCGCTTACCATTGGGCATAAGTTTTTTGTGGCACAAAATGCTGATGGATAAATCTTTAAATGGGAAAAAAACCAAACATCATCAAAGCTAGCTTGCTTTCCGGGCCGGTTATTTTCCTGCTGTTGCTAAGCACTAATTTTATACATCCTGCCAATTTATTGTTTTCTTCCGAGCAGCCTCCTCCCCCAACGGCCAGTTTTACTTTTGAACTTTCGGGGGATTGTATGGACCAGGCGGTAAAATTCAACAGCACTTCCGAAGGTGAGGAAATTTCCCATAGCTGGAACTTCGGTGACCCTAATTCGAACAACAACAGTTCCACATCATCCGCCCCCTCCCATACCTTTGTCGGCAACGCGGGTAACGGCAGCCAAAGCTTTAACGTGACCCTAACGGTAACCGATGCCAATGGCCAGTCCAGTTCGGCAACGCAAAGGATAACGCTGAAACAGATCCCCTCCCTGGCAGTGGGCAGCGATCGGGATGGGACAACTTTTGACAACCTGGCTTATTTTATTGTCTGTGAAAACGGTTCCTCTGATTTCACCTTTTACAACAATTCCACCACAAAAACGACGAATGAAAATTATGTGATAGACTGGGGCGACGGATCCCCAAAACATGAAGTGGAGGAATGGACTTCACTTACCCATACCTATGCCCAGGGGATTTATAGGATTACCTATTCGGTGGCCGGTGAAAACGGATGCGTAGCCTCAAAGCAATATGGGATCTTTGTAGGTTCCAATCCGGCAGTTGGGTTGGAAAACCCGGGAAACACAAACATTTGTACCGGTGAAACCCTGTCATTTCCCATCACGGGGACTGAAAACAATCCTCCGGGAACCATTTACACGGTGACCTTTTCGGACGGTACGGATCCCCAGGTATTTACCCATCCGCCTCCGGCTTCGGTAGCACATGTTTTCCACAACAGCTCCTGTGGCGAATTTGGCACCGACTTCCGCAATTCCTTTTCGGCCAAAATTATTGCCGCCAACCCCTGTTCGGCATCTTCGGCAACCGTCGCCCCCATCTACGCCACGGAAAAGCCGGTCCCTGAAATGGAACTGCCTGAAGAGCCTGTTTGCGTTGACACTCCCACCACCCTGGAAAACATTACCGTCTATGGCAATGAAGTCAGCAACAACGGTGACTGTTCAAGCCAGGGGAGGTTTGTCTGGCAGATTTCCCCTGCCACCGGCTGGGATCTGTCCAGCGGCACCCTGGGCAGTCAGGGAGACCCCAACCAGCCCAATTCCTGGACAGTGGGTTCTAAAGTGCTCCGTCCGGTGTTTCATGAACCCGGTACCTATACCATCACCCTAATCAGCGGAAACCGCTGCGGCATTGGCGAAGTGCAGAAAACGATTTGTGTCATGCCCAAACCTGAGCCGGCGTTTTCACTTGATCTTGAGGAAGGGTGCGGACCGCTTCAGGTGGCCACCACCAATACTTCCAATACTTTGGGACTTTGTGGCGCTGGCTCGTTTTTATGGAACGTTTCCTATGCAAGAGGGGACTGCGGAACACAGCAGGACTGGGAATTAGCACCCGGCTTTGATGAAAATTCAGAAAGCCCCGTGTTTAATTTTAACAATCCGGGAGAATACACCATCAGGCTCACGGCCCTGGCAAGCTGCGGTAATTTTTCTGAAGAAAAAACAGTAACCGTTTATGCGCCCCCCACGGCAGAAATCCTGGGGCTGCAGGATCTGTGTGGCCCCGGCATCCTGCATCCCCGTGCTAATGTGAAAGCCTGTGGATCCGAAGACGCGGTATATCAATGGACATTTGAAGACGGCATCCCTTCCACTTCTTCAATGCCGGATCCCAGTGAGGTATCATTTGACAGTCCGGGAGAAAAAACCATTAGCCTGGAGGTCACAAGTTCCTGTGGGACAGTTACCGTGACGGAAACGGTGATGGTCAATGAAGTTCCGGTCCTGGACATCGGGGAAGACCTGGAAATCTGTTTAGGAGAAACCGTTACCTTAAACCCGATCATTAGTCCCGAGGCGAATTATAGTTACCGCTGGACCAGTACGCCTGCGGGGATGAATTCAAGCCAGGCAAACCCAGAGGTGTCCCCCGTACAAACCACCACCTATTCCCTGGAGATCATCAACAGGGAAACCCAATGTATTGTCACGGACCAGGTCACTGTTGTGGTGATTCCTGCCCCTGTGGTTGAATTTTCCATACCGGATCAAACCCTATGCTCGGGAGAGTCGAGCCTTCCCGTAGCCCTTTCCAGCGACGCCCCGGGCGCTACCTTCGCATGGACCGCCGAAGCCAATGGGGTAACGGGGGTAGTCGCCTCCGGAACCGGCGACATCCCAAGCCAAATCCTGGTCAATCATGGTCCCCGTCCGCTTACCGTAACCTATTCGGCGATCATCAGCGAGTCTGACCAGGGGCAATGCCGCGTAGTTCCCGCACAGTACACCATCACCGTCAATCCCTCACCCGCCATTGAGAATGCCCAAGTGGAGGTCTGCAGCGGGAGTCCATGGACGTACCTGCCTGATAACCATCAATCTGGCTGGTTGTATACATGGACCGCAAGGACAGAGGGGGAAGTGACGGGGATTGGAGAACAGTCCAGCCCACAAGCTTCCCTAACCCAGACTTTGGTCAATAGGGGCAACAATCCTGCCACCGTCATCTACGAGGTCAGGCCCCTATTTGGCACATGTTCCGGAGATGAATTTGAGTTGGCTGTGACGGTACAGCCTGCTCCGGCTATAGATTTTTCTGTCGCTGATCAGGTGATCTGCTCCGGCAACCAATCGGCGGAAGTAATCCTTTTCAGCGAGGTGCCGGGAGCGACTTTTTCCTGGACTGCAAACGCCAACGGTGCTCTTGGAGTGACCGCGCGGGGAGATTCTAACCGTATTCCAATACAGACCCTGGTGAACCCCGGCGATCGCCCCATCGTGGTAGAATATGAAATAACCGCTTCCACCTCATCCCAAAGCAGTTGTGAAGGGATCCCGCAACGTTATACCATT
>DATGOS010000174.1:0-5901 GCA_035305725.1 Cyclobacteriaceae bacterium | reverse complement strand
TCCATGCCGTATTCTACCCGCTGTTCGTGCCATATTTTTGTCCGCAGTTCGTCCTGGTTGGTCACGGTAATGTCCGGCAGGACCTCCCGATTACCCTGTCTGGCGCGCATCCTAACCCTGTTTAATGCTTCCAGCGCCTGTTGGGTGTTGCCATTTTCATTGGCAGCCTCCGCGTACCACAGTAAAAGCATACCGAACCGCAATTTGATCTGATTTTTGCCCGAATGTATGGGATCCCCGGTTGGCGGGAATTCGCTTTCCTTCAGGTAGGCTTTCTTGTTCATGTATCCCGTCTCACTGTTCCCCACATCGGCAATTTTTCCGTCCGGCATCACATCCCCGTTTTTATATACCGTCTGCCACAGCCTCGGGTCCCCGGGCTCAAAGGCGTCGACAAAGTCCTGTGTGGGATTGGCAAAACCGTATCCGTACATGCCCGCGCTCCCCTGTCGGATCGTAGCGAGATTGCGGGCAGCAAGAAACTGCGGGCTGTACATGTGGTTTATTTCAAAAATATTTTCCGGCCCAAACTCACCGGCAACGGTAAAAATATGGTAGTAATCGGGATCAAGTGCGTACTCATTGGAATCCATCACTTTTTTGAACCATATTTCGGCATTTTGGAAATCATGCCGGTAAAGGTAAACCTTGCCAAGGTAGGCCTCTGCGGCGCCTTTGGTCACTCTGCCGAGCTCCTCCGAAATTAGTTCGCTTCTTAAGGGCAATGCGTCGGCAGCTTCCGTAAAGTCCCCGATAATTTGTTCATAGACAAGATTCTTGTCAGTCCTTTCTATTTCGTTACTTTCGATTTCAACGTCGGTAATCAGGGGTACGTCCCCATACATGGTCACCAGGATAAAATAGTTGTAAGCCCTGATAAATTTTGCTTCTGCCACGATCCTGTCCTTTTTTGCCTGTTCCATTTCTATACCCGGGACATTTTCAATCACAAGGTTGGCCCTGCGAATTCCCAGGTAGGCGTTTCTCCAAGCCTGAAGCGCTACCGTGTTTGTCGAAGTAAGGGTGGAATTGGCAATTTCATTGAAATAGCCGCCGTCGGCGGGTCCTTCTCCTCCTTTTTCCGCATTATCTGCGGCAATGTCATAGATGGAATATCCGTCAATTCCGGGGAAGTTCAACAGGGGATTGTAGGCTGAGGCCAAGGCCTGCAAAGCATCACTTTCAGACTGATAGGCCGACACTTCCGAGACTACTGCCAAGGGTTCCTTGTCCAAAAAATCATCGCAGCCGGTGGCCAATAAAGCAATTATCAAAGGAATTATAAATCGTTTCATTTTTTCTTCACTTTATGATTTCCTTAGTTTTCTTACTAGATACCGATGTTTATTCCAGCGGTAATCGTTCGTGGCTGTGGATAAAATCCCTGGTCCTGTCCGATATTCAATGTGGAACCGGAACTGCCGATTTCGGGATCGAATCCGGGATATTTGGTAAAGGTCAACAGATTTTGACCTGAGAGGTAAACCCTAAGGTTTTTGATTCCGTTGATTGTCCCCTCAGGCAATGTGTAGCCGAGCTGTACGTGCTTCACCCGCAGGTATGAGCCGTTTTCGGTAAAATAAGAGGAAGCCCTCATGTTGGAATTGGGGTCGTTTACATTGACCCGCGGTATCGAATTGCTGGAGCCCGGCCCGTTCCAGGCATCAAGCATTTCCATATCGTAATTGTAGAAATTGCTTCCCTGGGTGAAATACTTCCAGGCAGCAATGATCTCGTTTCCATGAACCCCGTACAGTGATAGGTTCAGGTCAAACTGCTGATAGCGAAGATTTGCGTTAAGGCCGTAGTTAAAGTCCGGCCAGGGACTGCCGATACTGGTCCGGTCATCCTGATTGATCACATCATCATTGTTCAGGTCCCTGTATTTGATGTCCCCCGGACCGGTACCCGGAGACTGGAAAGCATGAGCGTCTACCTCTTCCTGGGTCTGGAATATGCCGTCCATCTGGTAGCCGTAAAATGAGGCTATAGGCACACCAACAGCCGTTCTGGCGTATCCGCTGATGATCTCCGCCAGCGAATTGCTCAGTTTTGTCACCTCATTTTTGTTGTGGGCGATATTGACGGACACGTCATAGTAGAGCCCGCCCGGTTTTCCCTGATGATATCCAATAGCAAGTTCAAAGCCCTTATTCAGCACATCCCCTCCGTTCACAAACGGGGGCGTCTGGACACCCGTAAACGCCGGGATAGGGACACGCAAAAGCATATCCGTGGTCTGCTTGTAATAATAGCTTGCGGACACGGATACCCTGTTGTTAAAGCCCATAAAGTCGAACCCAATGTCCGTCTCCCGGGTACTTTCCCATTTTAGATCCGGGTTGCCTGCGCTGGTCAGGGCCTGGCCCTGGACGATCTGCTCTCCAAACACATAGTTCAGGTTCGGGGTCAGGCTGTTGGCAAAGGCATAATTGGACAGTGAATTCTGGTTTCCCAGCATCCCCCACCCTCCCCTGAGCTTGAGGTCATTTATAAAGTCCAGGTCATTCATAAATGGCTCGTCCGAGATTCTCCAGCCTGCCGAAAAGGAAGGAAATGCTGCGAATCTATTGTTTCGTCCAAATTTCGAAGAGCCATCCACCCGGAAGTTGCCGGTGAACAAGTAGGTGCCTTTATAACTGTAATTAACCCTTCCCAAGAAGGACAGCATGCTGAATTCGCCCGCTCCGCCGCCTACTTGTTGGCCGGTTGGACCAACCAGGTCGAGATACCGGAGATTGGGATCCATATTGGCATTCTCCGGCACGCCCTGACCCGAGGCGGAAATGTTTTCGGAGCGGTCCGCTTGTATGGTTACCCCGCCCAAAACCTCCAGATCACTGGCTCCCTGTGTCAACATGTAGGTTACCGTATTCTGCCAGTCCCAACTCGTCCGGTTATTTACCGTTCTGGTCACTGAGGTGACCAGGTTTCGCTGCAAGGGATAGATGTCAAAAGTCGGAGTGAACTCATAGCCGTTGGTAATTCCCATATTCACATTGATCTGGCTGCGGTATGAAAGGTTTTCCAGGGGCTTAATGTTTACATAGGCGCTCCCGTTCAGGAAGGGCATTTTTGTCGTATGGTTATACAGCACGGCCTCCGCAACGGGATTTTTGGTGTCAGAAAACCTGGGATATCCCCAGGTCCCGTCCGCATTTTTGACCGGAGTGGAAGGGTCCATATGCCAGGCGTTGGGCACGGGATTCCTCCCACCGAACTCTGGAATGTCGTTTCTTACCGCATAGCTTATGGAAAGGTTTTCCCCCACCGTGATGTACGGATTTACTTTGTATTCCGAATTTACCCTGAAGATAATCCGGCTATAGTCATTTTCTATGACAATCCCTTTTTGCTTAAAATATCCTCCGGAAATATAATAGGTCCCCTGTTCCGTACCACCGGCGACGGAAAGGCCAACGTTTGTAATTGGCGCGGTCCGAAAAATAGCATCCTGCCAGTCGGTTCCTTCTCCCAATGATTCAACGTCTGTAAACAAAGGATCCCTGCCCGCGTTGGTCAAAGCCTGGTTGTAAATCGTCGCAAACTGCCGCGCGTTCATCATCGGCATGGTTCTGTGTACCTGTTGAAAACCGTTGTAGAAATCTACTTCCAGTCTCGGTGCACCGGCCACGCCCGATTTGGTGGTTATCAGCACCACACCGTTGGCGCCCTGAGCCCCATAAATAGCCGCCGCCGAGGCACTTTTTAATACCTCAATGGATTCGATTTGGTTTGGGTCCAGATGACTGGGACTGGCACCGAGGTTTCCGTCGATCACATACAGCGGCTCACTGTTATTGACCGTTCCGGTCCCCCGGATCCTCACTGCCAGGGAGGCCCCGGGGGATCCTGAGTTTTGGATTATCTGAATGCCCGCCACTTTTCCCTGCAAGGCCTGCCCCATTTGTTGGACGGGATAATTCTTAATTTCTTCAGAAGAAACGGAGCCGACGGAAGAAGTAACGTTACGTTTGCTTTGCACGCCGTAACCCACCACCACTACTTCGTCGAGAGAAGAAACGTCTTCTACTAAAGTGACGTTGATGACGCTTTGGTCCCCTACGACCACTTTCTGGGCCTCATATCCGATAAAGGAAAACACCAGGGTAGATCCTTCCGGAACTACCAGGGAATAATTGCCTTCAAGATCCGAGACCGTGCCTATGGCCTGGCCTTCCACGGAGATGGTCGCCCCGGGAATGGGAGCGCCACTCTGGTCTGTCACCTTTCCCTGGATCCGGATGTCCAGATCATTCACTAAGGAGGATGAAATATCAGGTATAATTTCCGCAGCACGGCTTGAGGCAAGTGCCGCATTCTCCAGCGCAAACAGAAAGTCAGGAAAACCTGCTAAAATCAATATAACCATAATTGATTTTCCTTTCCCAAGCCAGACATTACGTTTTACGTTCTTCATAACCTTGGATCATTTTATAGCGTATTGAATAAGTTCTTCTGTTATGTACCAGGGCGTTGATGGGAACAGGGTTTCTCCCCGAACGTCCGCAAAAAGCAGGACCATCCGGGAGCGGATTTTAGACAGACTTTAATTGACTTTACGCGCAGATAAAATGCCCTTCCTTGTTAGGTTTATCTTCCTGGTTCAATAATCAAGTTTAACTTGTTTATTCTTGGGAATCTCATACTATTTTACAGGTTTTTAATACTATTTTAGGGTATTAGGGAAAAGTCTGAAAACGCAAGCGAACTGCACCCGGTTAATGGGCAAGCCGATACACCTGCCGGCTCGGGCATGTGGGAGACATGGGTTATTTTTGCGGTCGTCAGGCTTAGGATCAGGCCACTTCAGAAATATTCGCCATTTTCCGGTACTGGGTAGGCGTCATGTTTTTATACTTCTTAAACTGCCTGTTGAAGTTGGCCAGGTTGTTAAAACCACATTCATAAGCAACGTCTACAATATTTTGATCGTTTGCCGACAGGAGTTTGCAGGCATGGCCAATTCTAACCGAATTGAGGTATTCCACAAAAGTGATCCGGTATTTTTCTTTAAAGAAGTTGCAAAAAGTCGATATAGCCATGTTGGCCATGTCCGCCACTTCAGGAAGTGATATATCCTTGTTAAAGTTCATCAGGATATATTCTTTGACCTTGTTGAACCTGTCGCCCTTCAAGGGATCCAGGTAATTATTTACATGACCGGGGCTGGCAAGCAAGGTATACTCATCGGTCTGCGAAAGAATATCAAAAATTGACAACAAGGCAGACAGGCGCTGAATTCCGTTCATGTTTACCATCAACCGCATCAGGCCATTGATTTGCTCCTTGGTATTTCCATAAAAAGACATACCGCGGTTGGACAGACAAAAAAACTTCCGGAGCGGGTCCATTTCCGGAATTTTCAGAAAGTCCTCTCCCAGAAAATCCTCCTTGAAATGAATCACGATAGCGTCCGCGTCATAACCGGCCTGCCCATTTAGAAAAACAGAATCATTTATCCAAACATGAGGCAGGTAAGGGCCGAGACATACCAGGTCTCCTTCCTGAAAATAACCGATATGGTCCCCTACCATCCTCCTGCCCGTACTTTTCAGCACCAGCACAAGTTCATATTCAGGATGGTAATGCCAGGGGCACGGAAAAAATTTCCCTTTTTCCTTAAATACCACGAAAGATTTGTCAAATTCCTGTGGCAACCGTATTTCTATTGACTTCATAGGAACTTTTATTTTTCGTGGATAATATAAAGCTAAGTTGAAACAAAAAAAAGGGGTTTTACATATTCTGAAAAATAGTATTATAATTTTGGATAAAAATACAGCCTTTTGAGCAACTGTTTACAGTCTTCTTTGATATAAGCCAATTAAGTGGTAAATCGCAGCATCAAATACGTTTTAATAGACAACTAAAGCTATGTTAGAAAAAAGGTACGCCAAG
>DATGOS010000173.1:0-4921 GCA_035305725.1 Cyclobacteriaceae bacterium | reverse complement strand
GGGCAACTGGAGCGCATGACCATAAAAAGAGAACATGGCGTGGAACTGTATGCGGGTGGTCCGGGTCACGGGGAGACGCCCGGAATAGACTGGGCGCACGATTATGTCACCGAAGACAACTTCCAAAAAATAAGGATAACTTATTGGGGCGAGTGTCCTGATTTTGAAGTGGTCCGGGGGCCCATTTGTACCGTGGTGCGACGATGGGGCTTTCCTTATTCTCCGGTACATCCCATTTACAATCCTTCCCGCCTGAATATAGACATTGAATACCGCTTTTATGCCGGCCTGCCCTACTTCCACAAATTTGGCCGGATGAAGGCCATTAAAGAATTCATTTCTGTCGCCCTGCGGGATGATGAATGGGTATTTACCGGCCAGCCGTTTACAGAAAGTCTCTGGATGGGCGCTGATGAGAAATTGAAGACGGGCGAAATTGATGAGTCAGAAAAATTCAACATCAAGGGATTTGGATATTTCAACAAAGACTCCAAGGATTCCTTTGTGGGGCTATATCTGGAACATTCCGCGGAAAAGATGCCCGAGCCATTGCATACGGGACATTCCCTGTTGTATTACAACTGGCATGGCCATACCTGGTCCCGCTATCCGCTGGAGAGAAATACGGTGGTCCCTGAAGGAGCCATTCTCTATCAAAAGAACGCCTACCTGACCCTGCCTTTTACTTTGGAGGACGGTCCCGCCAAAATCGAAGCCTGGCGACGGGAATTGATGCAGCCGTTGATGGCGTCTGCCACTGCATTTCCTACCAACATCAAGGCTAATGGAGGCCAAAGCAGCCTTGCCCGTAGGGGAGAGGCACAGGACAGCGCGATCCCCAAGAATTTGCTGTGGGAAGCGATGAATTACTGCATTGACCAGCAGTTGTACATTGCGAATATAAATATTGTGGAATTGGGATATGTATATGACCTGAATGTACAGGATGATGGTGTGGTGAAGGTGCTGATGAGCATGCCCCATCGCGGCAGGCCGCTTTCCAGTTTTTTCGTGTGGGGGTCCAGTGAAGTCCACCGAAAGGTCTCCAAGACCATTACTACCGCACTGTCCGAAGTGCCGGGTGTCCGCAAGGTGGTGGTGGAGCAAACCTGGTACCCGGAATGGAACTCAAACATGATCTCTGAAGCAGGAAGGGAAAAGCTTGGTATCTAAGTTGAAAAGTTGAAGGGTTTAAAAGTTGAAAAGTTTGGTGAAAATTAGCCATAAACTTATCAACTTTCAACTTTTCCACTTTTCCACTGATCAACTTACCCACTTATCAAATCAATTGAAAAATCTACAGCATGAATAAATCTAATCCAGGACGCTCAAATTCATTAAAAAGTAAACATGCCCTACCCGACCTAAACGAAAAAGCGCCCCCTGCGGGAACCATGAAACGCAGAAAATTTTTGGGAATGGGCCTGTTTGGGATGGCCGGACTTTCGGTCCCGCTGGCTTCTATGGGAGCCGAAGATTCCTCCAAAAAGCTTCCAAAGTTATCCCAGGGCTTGCCTAACAGTTCCAGACAAACGGATAGTTTTGAGGAAAAAATAAAGCTGTTGCAGGAGGCCTGGGCGCGAAAAGACTACAGGCTGGCGCGTGCGCTGACCAATTCGCTTCGGATATCCCAGATTCAGGCACAGGCTGAGGACGAAGAAATTGGTACCCCCCTCATCCCTGCCAACAGGTTCGGTAAAGTGGCGGAGCTTCCCGCGGCCTGGAGTACCTGGGCCCGGGGCTGGAATTACTATAAGGCGCTGGAGCTGGAAGAAAAAGCGGGTATATCCCGAAAGGCAGCGCCCGTAGAGGTGTTGCTTAGTTTTCCCGGCAACCAGGTGCAGTCGCTGGCCCGGGAAATCCGGGTGGCGGAACTTTACGAGGGCCAGATCCGGGAGCTTGTTTCCCAGGTATTTTCGGAGATCCGGAGGGGTGATGAAACCCAGTGTAAATTGATGTTTCTGGCCGACAACCCGGGGAAGGAAAAGAGAACCTATCTGGTATTTTACGGTAATCCTGATGCGGAGCTGCCCAATTACCAGTCGGATTTGAAGGTTACCGGAGAAGGATACGGCCTGGACATAGAAAACGAGTATTTTACTGCCCAACTGTCTAAACAAACGGGGCAGCTTGCCCGGATGATCCTGAAACGGGAGCATGGCCTGGAAATCTATTCCGGGGGGCAGGGTCATGGGGAGCCTGCGGGAATTGACTGGGCCCATGATTATGTGACTGAAGAGGGTTTCCAGAAGCTGAGGATTTCCCTATGGGATGAGTGTCCGGATTTTGAAGTGGTGAGGGGGCCGATATGTACCATCATCCGGCGCTGGGGATTTCCTTATTCACCGGTTCACCCCCTGTTTTCTCCCGCACGGATGAATATGGATATTGAATACCGGTTTTATGCGGGCCTGCCGTATTTTCACAAATTCGGTCATATGACCGCTGTCCAACAGTTTGAGCCGGCAGCCTTACGGGATGACGAATGGGTGATCACGGGCCAATCATTTACGGACATGATGTGGATGGGGCCTGATGGAAAAGTCCGCCTGGGGGAAGTGCCGGAGGCATCGAGGAACGAGCTATGGGGGATCGGCTTTTACAACAAAGACACCCAGGATTCCTTTGTGGGGCTGTTTCTGGAACACTATGCCGACGGACTGCCCGAATTGGTCCACAACGGTTCACCCCAGTTGCACTATAAGTGGCATGGGCAAATTTGGGCCCGCTATCCCCTTCAGGGCATCAAGACGGTTCCGGCGGGCACGGTTTTGCATCAAAAGAACGCGTATGTCACGATACCGTTTTCGGAAGGCGATGGCCAGGAGAAAATTGAAAGGCTCAGGCAGGAATTGCTTCACCCACTGTCTGCCGTTGAGGGAGGTTTGCCCGGGGATATGAAGGCGGCAGCCGATACCAGTCCACTTGCCCGTGCGGGTGAGGCGAGGGACAGTCCTATAGACAAAAAGCTGTTATGGGAAGCGCTGCACAGGTGCAAGGATCCCCAATTGTACAAATCCGATATCAGCGTGGTGGACCTCGGGCTGATCTATGACATTTCAGTCCGGCGTGGCTTGGTAAAAGTAGTCATGGCGATGCCGCATCGGGGAAGGCCTTTGGGGACTTATTTTACCTATGGTTCCAATGTGGTTCATTCCACCGAATCCAAGACCATCTTGGAAGCACTTTATGAAGTGCCTGGGGTAAGGAAGGTCATTATGGAGCAAACCTGGTATCCTGAATGGAATGTCAACAGGCTTACGGAGGAAGGCCGCCGAAAGCTTGGATTACAATGAAAAAGCGGAAAATCGGGAAGATGAGCGTTCAGGAACCCACAAACTTTTAGTACAGGCAAACTCACTTCTACACCCATAGGCCCGAAAACAATAAAATGAAAAATTACCGATGGCTCGTATTCACGCTGTTGGCCCTGGCTACGATGGAATCAACCGCACAACAAATGCCCATGCCTTCCGCCGTTTACGAATGGGACATGGTACCTGTGGAAAAAACGCCCAATGGCATCGAAAGAGCTTTTTTTAACTGGCCTACCCAGAGTTTTGACAACTTTAGGATTTCAGCCATTACCCTTGCCTCAAATAGCGTCAGGCAAATGGTTCACCATGGGATAGCTGAAGAAGGTTTGTTGTTGGTGAAGGAAGGACGCCTGGGCTTGGCCAGCGACAGCAAAGAAAATGTCGTCGGTTCCCGAAGTATTGTTCTTGTTCCCCGAATGGCCTCCCTGGAGATATTTAATGCGGGAGACGGAGCGCTAACGTTTTATAGCATACAGTGGCGGACTGCACCGGGCGCCTCTGACAGTGTTTTTCATGGACTTAAGATATTTGATTATGAAAAGCTGTCATTCAACAAAAACGAAAAAGGGGGAAGAAGGGCGATTATGCGGGCGCCCACGGCGCTGTTGGAGGAGCTGGAGATGCATATTACCACACTCAATGAAGGAGAAAAAAGCCATGATCCCCACCAACATCCCGACGAGGAAATCATAATTGTATTGCAGGGAAAAGTGGCGGAGATGGTAAACGGGACCGCCTATGCATTGCGGACAGGTTCGGTTATTTTTCTTAAATCCATGGACTTTCATGGAATCCGCAACATCGGCTCGGGCCAGTGTGAATATTATGCGATCCGCTGGAAGAAGACGCCGGGACACTCGCCATAGCGGTAGGAGTACGGATAACGTGATAAATTGAGCCGCTTGTAGCCTTTAAAACGGAATATTAATTTTATTTTATGCTATTTTTCTTACTATCTTCCCGCCATGTTATTAAAGGGAATTGATTGGCTAATTTTAATATCTTTTTTTCTGGTCTCTTTGGCGATAGGCTTGTACAGTGCCCGGAAATCTTCCAAAAACATCGACGAATATTTTAAAGGCGGAGGCAATCTTTCCTGGTGGGTGCTGGGCACTTCCATGGTTGCAACGACATTTTCCACCGACACGCCAAACCTGATTACCGACATCGTCCGAAAAAACGGAATTTCGGGCAACTGGGTATGGTGGAGCTTTTTACTTACCGGAATGTTGACGGTTTTCTTTTTTGCGAGGCTTTGGAAACGGTCAGGCGTGCTCACGGATATTGAATTTTATGAACTGCGGTACAGCGGCAAGGCTGCTTCATTTTTGCGAGGCTTCCGGGCGCTTTACCTTGGGGTCTTTTTTAATGTGGTCATCATCGCAGGGGTATCCCTTGCCGCCATTAAGATAGGAGGGGTGTTATTGGGAATCAG
The DNA here is from genome assembly GCA_035305725.1 of Cyclobacteriaceae bacterium. Lineage (GTDB taxonomy): Bacteria > Bacteroidota > Bacteroidia > Cytophagales > Cyclobacteriaceae > DATGMS01. The sequence goes on along the minus strand of DATGOS010000173.1, from coordinate 169 downwards.
CCCGCTGAGCACCCTGATGATTGCGGGTTTGGTGACGGTTTTGTATAGTTCATTGGGAGGGCTGAGAGGAGTTGTATTTACGGATTTAATCCAGTTTTTTCTTTCCTTGGCAGGGGCTATCGCGGCGGCATGGGTGGCTGTGAATCTTCCCGAAGTGGGTGGTTTGGAT
>DATGOS010000172.1:0-6201 GCA_035305725.1 Cyclobacteriaceae bacterium | reverse complement strand
TACCCCCACCCCGTTTTCTTCTCCCCAAACCTGCGCAAAAAGCTCGCTGCAGCCGTTGATCACATGGGGATGTTTTTCAAAGTCGGATGTACTGTTCACCATGCCCAGGACTTTAATCACCCTTTTCACCTTATTGAGGCTACCCAGATGCGTCCTGATCGTGGAGAGCATCGCAAGGCCTACCTGCCGGGCTGCCAGTTTACCCTCATCCATGTCCATATCCCTGCCGATCCGGCCTACCATCAATATTCCATCATCCTGTACCGGTCCGTGCCCCGAAAGGTACAGATGCTTACCGTCGATCAGGCAAGGCTTGTATACGCCCCCCGGCGGGGTTACCGGCGGAAGGGACAAGCCTAAGCTGTTAAATCTTTCTTCTGCAGATTGAATTTCCATAGTTGTATTTTTGGTTATTTAGATAATTAAATCCAGTGCAAGTACGCCAAATAAACCCACTATTGCCACAATGGTTTCCATCAATGACCAGGATTTTAAGGTATCCTTGACGCTCATATTAAAGTATTCCTTCACCAGCCAGAAACCACCGTCATTGAAATGGGAAAAGATTAAACTTCCCGAACCAATGGACAGCACCATAAGGTTGGGGTCCACGACGCCGGAAGCCACAATGGGGGCAGTGATGCCGGCAGTGGTCAATCCCGCCACGGTGGCGGATCCCACGCTGATCCTGATAATCGCGGCAATCACCCAACCCAAAAACAGGGGGTGAAGGTTCAGCTCCTGCAGGCTGCTGGCAATCGTAACGCTCACGCCGCTTTCCATCAATACCTGCATAAAAGCCCCCGCTCCCGCAATGATCAGAAGGATCATGGCAATGTCCTTGACCGCCGTGGTGTACTCGTCCATGATCACATCCATCTTCATTTTCATCCTCAGGCCGAGGGAATAGGTAGCGACGAGCAAGGAAAGCAACATCACGATCCCGGGATCACTGACAAATAACAAAAGCGGGTACCAGGAAGATGCTTCATCAACCCACAGCACCGCAAGGGAGGTGATAATGAGCAAAAATACAGGCAACAATGAAGATAAGAAGCTATTGAGCATTCCGGGTAGTTCTTCCTGTGGTTTGATTGTAGCCTGAAAAGTTTGAAGCGGCGAGGCTTTCATCCTTTTTAAGGTGGAAGCAAATACCGGTCCTCCCAAGATAATGGTGGGGATGGCAATAATCATCCCATAAACCAAAGTCAACCCCATATTGGCATCAAATTGGGCAACCAGTGCGGCCGGTGCCGGATGCGGGGGCAACAGCCCATGCGTGACAGATAGCGCGGCAAGCATGGGAATCCCCACATAAACGGCTGAAAGGCGATATTGGTAGGTTACGGTAAAGACCAGGGGAATCAGCAAAACGAACCCCACACTGAAAAATAACGGAATGCCCACGATAAATCCCGTTACCATCATGGCCCAATGGATGTTGTTCTTGCCGGAAATCCGCATCAGGGTTTCGGAAATTTTTTGTGCGGCGCCGCTTTCCGCGACGATTTTGCCCAACATTGCACCCATTGAAATGATGATGACAAGCCCACCCAGCAAATTGCCGATTCCCTGTTGAATGGCACCCGCAATATTTTCCACCGGCATGCCCAGTAAGATTCCTGCAAGTATGGAAGTGACCAGAAAGGCGATAAAAGGATTGATTTTGGCCCAAACGACCATTAATACCAGAGCAATAATACTGATAAGAACAAAGACAAGCGTCATAAAGCTGTTGGCTGATTAAAAAAATTAAGATAGTGAAAAATCCGTTTATGCGAAGTAAAATTTCAAACAAAAAAACCTGCGCCGCCAGGGATGCTCATAAATTCCTCGGCCATAGCCATTATTTTTTCAGCCACTTCATCGCCTGGACATCATGATCCGTAACAAAAATTACAAGGTAAGTTCCCGGGGCTTGATCTGTCAGACGGCTACCCGCTTCCCTCGCCGCCACCGCCATCTCGCCGAAGGCCTCAAACATTTTTTTTCCGGACAACGCAAAAACCTGAATTGAAACAGATTTCCCTCTTGCATAGTCAGGAACAACAAGGCCAATCCGGCCCTCGGAATGGGGATTGGGAAAAATTCCAAAGTGTTTCAAATTTTCCCCGATTCTTTGAAGGGGAAAGACAGGGCTAAAATCCAACTCACCATCCAAGTCCTCATATTTGACCTGGTAGAAAATATTGCCGGGGCCATTAGCACTTTTCTCCAAATAGCTGTAGTGCTGGATCGTGTTTGAATTTCCTCTGGCCATAAGTTCCCCAATTTCCTCAAACTCCCCACCTTCCCCGGCGGACTTTAAGATACTAAAACGGGCATTTTCCACTTCCTTGGTGGTGCTCCACTGGATTAGATTCCCCGTCTGTAGTTCTTCTGCGGTGTAAGTCAACCAATTTACCGGAAGTATGGAGTTGATTCCGGTGATTCCCATGGTATAGGATTGACTGTTGTTCAAATCGCTGAATGATATGGCTCTACCCGCAAAAATCCCTGCCAGGACAGGCAAATTTGAACCGGGAGCCGCTCCTTCATTGCCCACTACCCTTAGGTCCTCCTCATTCATCACCTCAAGGTTATCGCCGGAGATATAGAGACTAAGAGAATCCGTTAATGCCGCGGCGCCGGTGAGGTCAAGGGTAAAATAACTGTTGGTTTTGTAATAGATCGGCGCTCCATCTACATCATCAAATCCCGGGTCCCAGTTGATGTCGGGAACCTGGTGGTAAATGATGTCCAGGGCTGCACTGTCCGCCGGATTGTTACCTGAAAGGTAAATACTTCTGACGCCACCCACGAACTGGTCTTCAAACGGGAAGGTGGAATTGGATGCTTCAAGCACAGGGGGCAGTTTGAGGTAACGCAGCAGACTGAGGTTTCTCCATGAACCGCCATAATAGGAATAACTGCCTTCTTCTGAGACATTTACAAAAAACCGGTTGCCCATAAAATCAATCGATCCCTGGTTCAGCGTAAAATGTCCAAGTACCGACAGGTCGCCCTGAACAGACAAGGTTCCGGAGGGCTTTGTGATCTGTAAATTACCCACCTGTAGGGAAGGGTGAAGAATTTCCTGATCGCCGGTCCCGGTAATGTCCAACTGGGTGGCGTCGGCCACCACATCACCACCTCCCCAGAAAACAAGGTCTCCCCGCAGTTCCAAATAGGAAGGCAAAGGCTTCACAGCCTCCCCATCAAAAAATATATTGTTATAGGATGTATTAAGAAAAGGAACCAACGAGGAAGTGATGAAATGCTGGACGCCAGAGTCTGCCCGGTAATACACATCGCCCTCCAGCAGCACATTTTCGGCCTCAATGACCGGATCCTGTCCGTAAAGTACCAAAGCACCGCCTTCTTTTAGATGGAATTCCGCTGCCGGTATATTGTCCGATCTCCTGAGAATCTCCCCAAACTCCCAGCTTCCTTCACTGACAAGCGTGGCTCCCGACTCAATAATGAACGCACCGTAAGCGCCCGAACCGAAGATGTCCTGTGTATTGAAGGAAAACGTGGAGGTGGCGACTGTTCCCTGCGAATTCACAGTCTGGAGCACCGTGCCGGATAAAACTGTGAAGCTGTTGGCCTTAAATCCTGCGTTTACCGTCAGTGTATCTCCCGGGTTAGGATTAAACACCACGCCATACCGGCTGCGGAGGTTGTTGGCGCTCCAGGAGCCCCTGTCGACCACGATCCTTGAGGTTCCTTTAAACACGATGTTTCCGGTTTCCGGATAAATCCAGTCCGTGAGTAATGAAGTTCGTGCATGTAATTCCAAAACTCCAGTTGTATCGGTATAGCACCTTAGGGCTCCATATACATCCAAGTCAAATTCCTGTAAATTCAACTTCCTCCCAGGATTTTCAGTACTGAATAAATACAGGTTACGCACCTCCTGGTTCTGGGTCAGCCGCACTTCCTGGGCCTGTTCTATAAATACATCGTTTGTCCTCGCGGGTATATCCGTAGTCGGTACCCAGGTGGCACCGTTCCAGATTTCCCAGGTGGCTGGATTATCCCAGTCTCCGGTTACGTTGTCGGGAAGGGCTGTTTTAAAGGAATTGACCTCGGGGATAATCTCCTGTGCAAATAGGACTGAAGGAAAAAGACAAAGCAGGCCTATGGCAACATCCGGTATAAACCTGATCCGCCAGGATTGAAGAAACCGCCAATGTGTATGGATATACAACATCAGATCTCCAAAAATGCATTTTAAATATATAAAAAATCTTTACATTAAAAAAGCTTCTTCAAAAAATCGGCAGTCTCCCTTGACTCAGGCGAAAGGAGGTTTGGAATTTTATTATATTTCAAAATAGTAAGGCCCATAGCTCCTTCCTGACACCGTCATTGATAATCAACGCAAGGATCAGGGAAATTATTAGTCCGAGTAATGCTTTGGACACGTCATTCCAGGTTTGTCTGTATGCCCTGACCAGGCGCGCCTTTCTTTTCTTCAGTTTTTTTGATTTGGCCAACGCAATGGCGATTTCCCGTCCTCCCAACAACCCTATAAATACCCAGGTGGTACTCATGGGCATTTTGCTGTGCATTTTGAAGTAGAAAAGGATAATGGCATAAACAAAATCAACTATAGTAGCGGCCCGTACATCGGTGACGCGCGTCTTTTTGTTGACTATATCCTGTATACGGTCACCTTTCAGATAAAACAGGAAACCCAATCCGAAAAATACAAACCCCGCAAAGGCGACAAACTCCCCCAATTGAAGATTTCGCGGTAAAAAAACAGCGATGTTGGCGGCGTCCTGCATGATCCAAACTGCCCATAGTGATCCTGATATCAGCCATTGAATGGGCATCCAATAAGGTCCGGGTTTACCTTTAAGATAATTTGGCACAAATCTTTCCAGTACAAACCACACGATAATACCCATAAAAAATGCCAGCAGATAACCTATAAAGCTTTTCTCCATGACACCGACGATGGTACCGGCTTCATAGGTGAAGACATTCAACAACAAAAAAGTGGTGGACACCGGCATCCTCAACCTGGTCATTACCAGCAACACGATGGGCGCCGCAAGTTGCAAAAAAACAATTTCATCAGGTGCCTGGTCCAGCCCCCGCACCTGCAACCTTTCGTAACTGACATCGCCGTTATGTGTGATCCAGCTATACAGCACGGTTCCCACAAAAATAAGCCCCATAAAAAGCCAAAGCCAGTACCATTTCGTCTTGGAATTGGAGGCAATAAAAGTTCCGATAGTTTGGATGCTGTCGTTGGCAATGGCCGAATAAGCAGCCAAAATAAACCCAAACCACATGGCCGCATAGGTATATTGCGTAATGTAACCTGCAATGGAAACAAGGATGCAAATGATGATTAAAAATGGCTTTTCCTTTTTTGAGAAATCGAAGAGGGAGTAGGCCGCCTTGGAGAGCTTCGCCTGGTTAATGTTTTGGTCTTTAAGTTTAGCCATGTTGCTATGCCAAATTATAGTTGCCCGCAAAGTTAAAGAAGTTTGCCTATTTATGATGGAAAATGTCCCACAAATGGCCGTCCGGTAAATCAATGCCTTCAACGTTTCAACAACTGTCAAGGCCAGCCCACGCATACGTTCTTCCTAAAACTGAATCCGGAACTTATGTATCTGTAAACTGGCCCAGCAGCGGCGGTTTGACATCCGGTGTTTTCTTCTGATGCCGCAGATTTTTGATCGGAAAAAACTGGCACATGCTTTGGTAAATTTAGGCGCACCCTTTGGGTTCCAAACCGTGCATTCACTTAACCAATTTTACCACTTTAACCTCATAAGCTATGTTTTATCACGTAAAAGAATTACAGTTCAATGCCCGGGTTTCCAAACCGGATCCAAGATTTGCCCGGCTGCTCCTGGAGCAGTTTGGAGGACCCAATGGTGAGTTAAAAGCCGCCATGCAATATTTTGTGCAGGCCTTTAGTGTCAAAAATCCATATCCTGACCAGTACGACATGTTGATGGATATCGCCACAGAAGAATTCAGCCATCTTGAAATCGTGGGCGCCACCATCCAGATGCTGTTGGATGGGGTCAACGGGGAACTGAAAAACATCGCTGACGAAGACGACATGATGACTTTGTTGGGTGGCAAAAGTTCGAAGGAAGGATATATCCATGAAGCCATGGTCAATCCACAATTCGGAATATTGACAGGCGGGGGACCGCGGCTTACGGACAGCAACGGGGTCCCTTGGTC
>DATGOS010000171.1:0-2549 GCA_035305725.1 Cyclobacteriaceae bacterium | reverse complement strand
CCTGCCAGCTCGGGAAACATCATACCGTTCGCTTCCGGTCAACCAATTGAATTGGCGACGGTACCGGGAGGCATCACTGCAATTAGTGCGGCGATTGCTTTCGGAAATTCGACAAACGTTATTCAATCCCTAGGTCCGCTTGACATGACCATGGTTCCCAATATGGCCTTTTCTGTTCCCCGGGACGGTTTAATTACTTCCATTTCGGGATTTTTCAGTGCGTCAGTAGGGATCATATTGTCCTCAAGCACACTGCAGATTACGGCCCAATTATTTTCTGCCACACCCAACGATAACTTTTTTTACCCTGTGCCTGGGGCGAGCGTAACTTTAGGCCCTGCTTTGTCGGGTCTCATTAATACGGGAGACGTGAGTAACGGGCATGTAAATGGGTTGGCTATCCCTGTGACGGCGGGCACCCGGCTGATGCTCGTGGTAAACCCTGCGATAGTGGGAGGAGTAGACATCGTGACGACAGTGACAGGATATTTTAGCGGTGGTCTGGTTATCGAATGAGACATTATCAGAATATGTAGAAGGGAGGACATTTATCGGAAGAAACTTCCCTGTACCGTCTCCTGTGTCGAAAGACCTATAAAAAAGTCAAGGCAATCAATAAAACAAAGTCGATGTGAGGATTGACCGTGGATCGAAGATTTTTAAGTGCCTGGTGTAAATGATTGCGAACGGTATGGGGAGAAAGACCAAGTTGTTGAGCGATCAGCTTGTTGGATAACCCTTCCTGTTTGCTCAGCGTAAAAATGATTTTCTGCTGGGGTGGTAACTGGCTCAGTCCATGCTCCAGAAGCTCCACGAAATACTCGGATTCCATATTTTTCTCCACCTGGGTTTTTCCTCTGATATACAGGTGATTCCAGGCGTGGATCATTTGTTCTTTGTATTTCTTTTCATGGGAAGCCTTGTGAATATGGTTGATCGCCATGTTGCGGCACATGAGAAAAATATAGCTGTTGATGTCCTCAATCTCCCTCAGTTTTCCTTCCCTTTTGCAAAGACGGAAAAATACCTCTTGCGTCAGATCTTCGGCCAAATCCTTGTCGCTAAGGTTTTTGACAAAAAATCCGAAAACCTTGTTCCGGTAACTATAGAATATGTTTTCGAGGTCCATTTGAGGTAATGTGATCTAACCAAAGGTATAAAAATCGTCTAAAAATTCTAATGAATCCTAAAAAATAAAAAAATAAGCGGTACTCGATTAGTACAATCCTGACTTTGGATTGTCTTATACTTCCAATCGGCTTAACCCGGTGTATTCGCAAGGTAGAATCTTATTTGTCAGGTAGAGAGAATCGATCCGATATCGCATTTAACAATGAAATTTAACATTTGTGGAAAATATTAGCAGAGCAAAAATATTATTTCAAAAGTATCTGGACAGAACTGCTACGGAAGAAGAATTGCAGGAGATGTTCAGAATATTTGAGGACAGGAAGCATTTTGCCTCGGTCTATGAAATCTTTGAACAGGAATGGGAAAGCCAGGATGTCACGTTTGACGTGAAGAACCTGACGTTGGAGAAAGTCCGTGAAAATTATAAGAATAAACAGGACATCCGCCATAAGGAATCTTCCCAAAGATACAGAAGAATGATGATCGGGTGGACTTCGGGGATCGCTGCAGGGATCGCGGTCCTCCTGCTCCTGTTTTTCGGGGACTTAGGCCCGGCCAAGGAAGTGATTTATCAAACGGGTTATGCAGAAACCAGGGAAATAATCCTCGATGATAACAGCCTGGTTAAACTCAACGCCAATTCCAGGCTCGTGTGGAACGGAAACTGGCAAAAAACAGGGATCAGAGAACTGGAACTTCAGGGCGAAGCCTTTTTTGAAGTCAACAGGATCCAGGAGGCAGGAGAGATAAATGCCAAAGAAGCTGAAAAATTTCTGCCCTTTCGCGTGATCACCCCGGATCTGACCGTCAACGTCTACGGTACGGCGTTCAATGTGGTGGCACGTCGCCAAAAAACCGATGTATTCCTGGAGTCGGGAAGCGTGGAGCTGGAATTGAACGAAGAGATGGCCGCAAAAGAGGCCTTTGGGGCCCCGGAACAAATGGAAACTAGCATCACCACCAATACTAATAAGATTATGATGGAACCAGGGGATGCCGTGTCGTATTCCGTCGCGCATCATTTCCTGGAAAAGGCGGATAACGGAACTACCCAGGGCAATGCCGCCTGGATAGAAGGTTCCTTATCGTTTGAGAATGAAAGACTGGAGGAAGTCTTGCTCCAACTGGAGGATATTTACGGAAAAACGTTTGTCGTGAGCGATACTTCACTGCTCCACAGAAAGGTGAAGCTCGGGCTTCCATACGAAGATTGGAATACGGTTTCGGGATTGTTGACGCTCACCCTGGAAATAGCGATGAAAGAAGTAGACGGCAAAGTCATACTGGAAAAATAGAGTAGAAAAATAAAAAGGGGAAGAAGTTTGGTCGCTCGTTCCCCTTGATACATAAAACTTTAACTTAAAATTCAATGTAAGATGAATGTACAACTTTTATGGCGAATAAAAGTAGGATTTAAG
>DATGOS010000170.1:0-3905 GCA_035305725.1 Cyclobacteriaceae bacterium | reverse complement strand
GTTTTTTATAATTGCGCTGTTTCTTTTCATGATGCTAAATTTGATAGTAAACATGCTGATTAAAAAGTAATGTTAACCCCAACATTGTAGATCTTGGTTTGGGGATAGAAATTTCCGGTAGAATAACTAACGCCCTGGTAGGAACTTGTCTCCGGTGTTCCTTCGGGATCATACCACTCGATGTCCGATAGGGTGAACAGGTTGCTGCCGTTCACAAATATCATCAGGGAACTCAATCCAATCCCTGAAAGCGCCTCACCGGGAATCGTGTAGTCGATCTGCAGGGTCTTCAACCGGAGAAAGGACGCGTCCTGCAGCCAGAAGGTGCTCGGCATACCACTCACCTCCCCTTCTCCCACGGCATCTTCCTGCGGAAGGATCGGGTATTTTGAATCCATGCTTCCCGGGGTATATCGGTTCAACAACAAATCCCTTAAACTGTTTTGGGTGGTCCTGGCATGTTTATGAAAGTAGGTCCAAGCCCTTGCCTGCCCCGCAAAATTCGCGAACAGGGAAAACCGCTTGTAGTTCAGGGTGGCATTAAGGCCAAAAGTCAGCTCCGGAATGGTTCCTTTGTCCTGCCTGACCCGGTCCGCGGAATTAATCGTGCCGTCATTGTTGATGTCCCTGTATTGAAGGTCCCCTACCCTGGTACCCGGCATGACGGGGTTGGAATCTACTTGCTCCTGGGTTCTGAAAATCCCCACGGCTTCATAAAGCAACTGGGCACCAATGGTAGCGCCCTCCGCTTTTTGGTAACCGGGCATGTCCTGCGGTTCACTGACATCAATGATCCGGTTTTTGGCATACCCAATATTGCCTGACACGGAATAAGCAATTTGGTTGTCCGAGGGAACGTTGTTTCTATGGGATAAGCTAAGCTCAAAACCTTTGTTTTCAATTATTCCGATGTTTTCATGGGGCAGAACAAGCCCGGTATAAATGGGCACTTCCGTGCTTCTGGCGGTAAGGATATTGGATCTTCTTTGTTTGAAAAAATCCAGGTTGATCCCCAATCCTCCCTGCCAGAGGGTGGCGTCCAGACCCACGTTCGAATTTTCTGCCACCTCCCAAGTAATGTTTTCATTGGGAGCCACCCCAGTGCGTAAAATGGCCTGGGTACCTCCTCCAAAATGGGAACCGATGGGATTCAGGTTGTACATGGATAAATACTGAAAGGCATCAATTTGATCATTACCCATCTGTCCATAGGAGCCCCTCAGTTTCAGATCGTCCAGAAAGCCAACCCCGCTGAGGAATGCCTCTTCAGATATCCGCCATCCCAGGGAAACCCCAGGGAAGAAACCCCAGCGCTTGTCCCGCGGAAAGGCATAAGAACCATCATATCTAAGGTTGGTCTCAAACAAATATTTTTCCTTATAGTTGTAATTGATCCTTCCGAACAGGTTTTGACGGCCCCATTCATTTCTGGTACCGTCCGCAAGCATGTTTTCGCCACTCCCCGCGAACAGTTCCTCAATGGCGGGTGAAATGAAATCCTTACGGTAGGCAGTGATGGACCTATATTGGCCCTCTGCCTGTTCGACAGCGATAAAACTTTCCAGCAAGTGATCCCCAAAGGCCCTATTGTACTTGACTTTAAAATGAAACAGGTAATCGCGGTCCTTGTTGAACAGCTCTTGCAAATCCGGCTGGCTTACCTGACCTCCCGTCTTTTCCAAAAATTCACCAGTTTGCCGGTCATAATTGTAGACGGTCCAGGTCTCCCGCCAACGTTTGTTTTCTGAAAATTCCTGCCTGAACGAATAGTAACCGTCCACACCCAAACCTTCTACTGCGGGAATGTTTATGTCAAAAGACGGTTTTACGAAAGCCCGGAATATATTGTCGGAGTAATACCCCCCTTCTCCGGCCAGGTTAATCGCGGGGTTTTCCCCGGCATCTCCCGGAAGCGAAGCAGGCAAGCCATTGGGATAAAATGCGGGAATCAAGGGACTGCCCTGGGTACCAAATCCTCCCAGGACCGGCCGCATTCTGTCGTCCATACCACCGTTGAGGTCGAGGCCAATTCTGATGTTGTCAGTAATATCCACATCCAGGTTCGAACGCAGCGTAAAAGCCGTAAAGTCGTGAATACCGTTTTTCACCATGCTGTTTTCCTCCAAATAAGAGCCGGATATGGAGTATCTGGCTTTTTCCGTGCCTCCCCGGATATTAAGGTTATGCATGCTTTGTGGGGAAAAATCCCTGAAAATCGTTCCCACCCAGTCGGCATTGGGATAATTCAGTGGATCAGATCCGTCCCTCATGATCTGGAGCTCCTCCTCGGAATAGAGGGGAGGCAAATTCTGCATCGTTTGCCTGTACTGGTTGACATATTCGGCAAACTCCCAGGAGTTGCCCATTTCGGGGAGTCTCGTTGGCTGCACAATGCCCTGGTTGAAGGTGTAGTTAAAAACCGGTTTGCCCATTTCTCCCCGTTTTGTGGTAATGAGGATTACCCCGTTGGCAGCCCGGGCACCGTAAATGGATGCGGAGGCATCCTTCAAAATGGAAATGGACTCAATGTCGTTTTGGTTGATGCGTTGCCAGGCCCCGGTTTCATCAGGAACGCCGTCTACAATAACCAAGGGACTTGAATCCCCCGTAGTACTTCTTCCCCGAATGTAAATTTCAGACACGTTTTCCCCGGGAGCACCTGACCGGTTCAGTGTGGTCAGGCCCGGCAGAAGACCCGACAAAGAGTTGGACAAACTGGAAACCGGCGCTCTTTTTATTTTCTCGCCGTCTGTGCTGGCAATGGAGCCCGTCAGAGTAGCCCTCCTTTGGGTGCCATAACCTACCACCACCACCTCATCGAGCCCCTGAAGGTCTTCGGACATCTCGACATCTATGATATTCCTCCCGTTGACGGGCACCTCCTGAGAGGCAAAACCAATAAAGGAAAATACCAGAACTGCTTCCGCATTGGGTACTTCAATACTATACCGTCCCTCCATATCGGTGACCGTGCCCGTGCTGCCGCCTTTTAGCAGCACGTTTACACCGGGAAGGGTTTCCCCTCCTGTGGAGCTTACTGTACCGGTTACCGAAACCTGGGAAAAAACCTGCACGGAGATAAGGCACAGGAGCATCACCAGGAATCCAGCCCGGTTCCGGTTACGGAATGAACGGGATTTGGTAGTTCTATTTCTCATAACGTGAAAACTTTAGGTCCAACATTTAATTATACTTCGTTTTAGTTTTTTTTCAATCAATAGCTTGATAATAATCCCATATAACTCCCTAAACATACTCGTTTTGGTACAAAAAAGGAATAAAATTAATCGTAGTATTCCTATAATTAATTTTTCCCAATTCTATTTAGCAATTTAATCGAACAGGTCCAAAGGAAAGAAGGTAAAAAATACCGGCAACGTTATCGAGGCAAAGGATGCGGATGAGATTCAATAATCGGAAATAACTCAGCGCCTGTTCCCGGCGATCCGGTTTGTCGGCCGGCAGGGTTAGCTCCGAAGGAGCCACACCTTTGTAGCAACCAAGGAAAAGGTGCACTGGCAGCCCCGGAGGGGCGACACGGATGAACACTGATGAATGTTAAATGGTATAAAGCAACCATAATCCCACCCTTCCAGGCTCGTGCGAGGGGAAACAAAACCGGTATGCTTCTTTTGATATCGTTCACCTAAACCCTTTGCGCCCGGACGCCTTGGGCGAAAAAAACAGGCAAAAACGATCATTTTGAGGCATATCCAACGATATTGGGTGACCGCGCGTAATTTCTCCATCGCCTGTTATTGATTTGCCAGTACCGCCGCTCTGGCCGCCTCCAGCCATGCCTCATAAACAAACAAATGCTTATCGGCCTCCCATTTTTCCCGGGGATACACCGTGAGCAAGTCCCGGGAAAGCACCGGAATATCCCAGGCAATCAGCTCCGTCCC
>DATGOS010000169.1:0-4536 GCA_035305725.1 Cyclobacteriaceae bacterium | reverse complement strand
TTTTCCAGCCAGGTTTTGGTATCAGTCTCAGCCGGATCCACCAATGCCCAGAGCGTTTTGAGGGCGGCCTCCGACGAAACGGCTTCGTTGCCATGTACGTTGTAACTCAGCCAGGTGACGGGAACTTTGGTCTGCGGACTGCCAGGGAGCATTCCGGCTCGGCGCAGGTTGTCCAGCCGGATCGATTCCAGGTTGCCGATGTTTTTTTCGGAGGAAATAAAGGCCAGGAGTAGGGGCCGCTTTTCGTAGGTTTCTCCATAAAACTGAAGCTGCACATTGGAATTTTCCTCCGCCACATGTTCAAAGTAGGCCACTATTTTATGATGGGGCGTGAAGCGTTCTCCCAGCTTATATCCTAAAAATTCCTCCGGACTTTTGGTCTGGGCAGCCGCCCAGCCGCTTATGTTGCAGACGAGGAACAGGAAAAGTGTTCTTTTCATAAAAACTTTCTTGTTGAAGGATTGTACGCTGATTCTTTCAGCTATTTTATCACTTCCGTAACGCACTGGTAAGCTCCGATTTAGAATTCAGTTCGACAGTTTCGACAATTCGTCAACCCAAAAATACCAGGTGATCTGTTTTGATGTTGGAGCTCAAGATCCTGGGGACTTTGCGTACCCTGTCTGCCTATAGCCGGCAAGAACTGATGGTACAATGCGATGACCACTTTGTGAACTCCGTGACCTCCGTGGTTAAGATCTTTTTTACCGCAGAGAAACGCAAAGTTTGCGCAGAGGCACGCCAAGTTCTTTTCTTTGCGTCCAGTGATCGGCGGGAAATATTTCCAGATTAGCTTTTCGCATAGTCTTTGGCCACAATTTCCATAATGCCCTCCTTATAGGGCGTGGGCCTGATGTTGAAGCGTTTTTCAAATTTACTGCTGTCAAACACGTAGTCCCCGGTGTACTGGTACATCATTTCCTTCATTTCGCGCATAAAAGGATCAAACAATCCCATCGCCTGTATCATAAATTTAGGGATGGTGATATAGCTGGGCTTTTTGTTCATCTCCCGGGCAAATGCCTCCACCCATTGCTTACCCGTCGGGGGATCAGGGGCTGTGGGGAGGTGCCATACCTGGTTATAGGCGTCGGGGGTATTGCCAAGAAGCGCTGTTGCCTTGCCCGCATCCGGGGTGTAGGTGAAGGAATGTTTTACGTCGGATCTGCCCAGCCAATAGGCCGTCTTGCCCCTGCTTAGGTTTTCAATGACGGTCTCCGTGAGCATACTGGTTTTTTTAACGCCCGGGCCGTAAAAGTCCGCGGCACGGGCCACAAGTGCTTTGAGGCTTCCGGACTCCACTTCCTCCATGATCATCTTAAAAACCTCCGCCCTGACCATTCCCTTTTTGCTTACCGGGTTCATCGGTGTGTCTTCCTTCATCCCTGCCAAATAATAGGGGTCATAAGCGTAGACATTGTCAAAAAACACCAGGTTGGCGCCGTTTGCTTTACAGGCCGCAATGCTGTGACGGATAAGTTTCGGCCAGTGTTCGCTCCAATATCTGGCCTGATAAGGAAAACCCACGGTGATGTACACCACGGAAGAACCTTCAACGGCTTTGTTTACCTCCTCTTCCCGGGTGAGGTCGGCTTTCACCAAGGCGTCCCCGGAATTGACGGCAAGCGGATTTCTGCTTACCAGCCGGATTTTGTCCGTGTAATGTGTAAGTTCCTTTGCGAGTTCCCTGCCTATGGCACCTCCCGCGCCCAAAATGGTTTGCATATGTTACAATCGGTTTACAACTGCTTTTTGCGGCATGGCTATGCTCCACATCCCCCTTAGATCACCCTCCCGGTGTCCTGTAGCCTTGTCTTCGGGATATAGGCGGTTGATTTTATCCATAACTTCGGCGTTGATGTCTTTTCCCGGCTCCCCGTGACAATTCAGGCAAAGCTTTCCCGGTATGGTAATGGCTTTTGTATAAAGCAACACCTTGCCATCAGTGGATTTTTGGATATTCGGCGAATATTTTAGTTTGTTTGCTTCATTGTATTCATAAGCTTCCAGGAGCGGCTGCTCCTCCTTATTCGGCTTGTCGGCGGGATTTCTGAAGTCATTGGAAACCCGGCGGATGCTTACACCGTGCTTATCGCCCAGATCCTTCAGCATGGGTAGCGCGCTTACATTGCAGAATTCCACTGCACCGGCCACGCCATGTTCCTCCATGGCCTTTTGCAGGGTGCCCATCAGTTGCTCCTGCATTTCCCCGCTGATCTCGTTACCCCATTTCAGCGCTTCATTGTACACATCGGCCTCACTGACTCTTTTCACTTCATGGGCCTGTTGCACCTGCTCGAATACCTCCCGGTCTATTTTCTTTTCCGACCCACAGGAGACAGATAAGGCAAAAATGGTTATCAAAGCGGGCAATAATTGTCTCATGGGATGATTGTTGCGCATCGTCTAAAGGTACGCGAAAATGCCCACAATCGCAATGGATGTTAACCCAGCAGAATACGACGAATGTTATGCGATTTTCATCGGTTCCCGATTACAGGTTCTTATCCAATCAATTAGCATTCGAAGCCGGCTTCGGCCGGGGCCAAACGTCTGAATTTTTATCGAAAGTCCCTCGCGGGAATCATCTATTGTACAGTTTTGGTAGGCGTTTTCTTTCGGTTGACCAGCACGATGATGAAAGGAGAGTTCTCCATTTCAAGGTTGTAAAAACGTTCCGCGGATCCTTTTATCATATTTTTCAGTATTATGGAAAGATAGGCACGGCATGTTAATTCCTTGTGAAGGGAACATGAACTTTTGAACGGTATCCGGTAAATTTTTGTAATTTTGTCCCTGTAAAAGAACTGAGGTATGCTTGACAAGCTTGAAGCTATTAAAGAACGATTTGAGGAAGTGGGCCAGCTGATTATTCAGCCGGATTCCATGTCCGACATGAGTAGTTATACCCAGCTGTCCAAGGAATACAGGGATTTGGAAAAAATCGTGGGGGTGTATGAGGAGTACAGGTTGGTGCTTGAAAACATCAGCAGTTCCAAAGCGATACTGGACAAGGAAAAAGACGCTGATTTCAGGGAAATGGCCAAAGCGGAGCTTGAGGACTTGAGAGAAAAGAAAGAAGTCCTGGAAACCGACCTCCGACAGATGTTGATCCCCAAGGATCCCAACGACGACAAAAACTGCATCCTGGAAATCCGGGGCGGCACCGGCGGAGACGAAGCCGCCATCTTTGCCGGAGATTTATTCAGGATGTATGAGCGGTTTTGTGAGATGCAAAACTGGAACCTCACGGTGCTGGACCTCACTTTCGGTTCCTCAGGAGGGTATAAGGAGATCATCAGTACCATCACCGGCCCCGGAGCCTATGGCATGATGAAATATGAATCCGGCGTACACCGGGTACAGCGTGTGCCGGCCACCGAAACCCAGGGGAGGGTACACACTTCGGCGGCCACCGTCGCGGTGCTTCCAGAAGTGGATGATGTTGAGATTAACATCGACATGAACGAGATCAGAAAAGATACCTATTGCTCTTCCGGACCCGGTGGCCAATCGGTAAATACCACCTATTCTGCCGTCAGGTTGACCCACTTACCCACCGGACTGGTGGTGACCTGTCAGGATCAAAAATCACAGATCAAAAACTTTGAAAAGGCGCTAAAGGTACTGCGGGCCAGGTTGTATGAAATTGAACTGGCCAAACACAATGCGGAAATCGGCGCCCAAAGGAAATCCATGGTAGGGGGAGGAGACCGCTCCGACAAAATCCGCACCTATAATTATTCCCAAAGCCGCGTCACCGACCACCGCATTAACAAAACGGTTTACAATCTTTCCGACGTGATGGACGGCAACATAGAAGAATTTATCAGCGCTTTGCGTTTTGCGGAAAACGCGGATAGCCTGAAGGCCAGGGGGATGGAAAACTGATCCGGGCTATTGGGGCCGGCATTATCCCTGAAACACAATTAAAAAACGCGTGGTTACTACGCAACCATCTTCACACGACATGAGACTTTACAGCAATACGGTTTACGGTGTTGTCAACGCCATTGACGAAATTTTCAACCAGGACCGGTATGCGGACAGAGTAATAGAAAAGACCCTGCGGTCTAACCCAAAATGGGGGGCAAGGGACCGGGCATTTATTGCGGAAAGCGTCTATGAAATGGTGCGCTGGTGGAGGCTGATCAATACCATAAGTCCCTCAGATGATTTGTTTCATCTGTTTGCTACCTATTGGCTGATGCAGGGGCATGAACTCCCTCCCTGGAAGGAATTTCAGGGGAGCAGTACGGCCGATATGAAATTCAGGTACAATGCCATTACGGACCGGGCAGTCTTGCAGTCCATTCCCGACTGGCTGGACGCGATGGGCGCCAAACTGTTGGGAGAAAAGTGGCCCATGGAGCTGGACAGCCTGAACCGGCAGGCGGAAGTAGTCCTTCGGGTAAATACGTTAAAAACCAGCCGGGAAGATCTGATGAAAAGGTTGCAGGAGGAGGGGATAGAAACGTATGCACCCAAGGGATACAAGGATGCTCTGGTGCTCAGCAGGAGACAAAATGTGTTTCG
>DATGOS010000168.1:0-4729 GCA_035305725.1 Cyclobacteriaceae bacterium | reverse complement strand
CCTGGCTTTGGCGATTTGAAGCAGCTCCCCCTCACTCATTTCCTGAACGGCATTGGACACAATCCTCAACAGATCAAAATCACCGTTGTCTACGCTCAGCAACAATCCCCGGGACAGCAAGTAATCTCCTACCAAAACCGCTATCTTGTTTTTCCACAGCGCATTGACCGAAAAAAATCCCCTGCGGTAATTCGCGTCATCCACCACGTCATCATGTACCAGGGTTGCGGTATGCAGCAATTCAATTAAAGCCGCTCCGCGGAAGGTTGATTCTGATATTCCCCCGGAAATCCCGCTGGTCAAGAACACAAACATGGGCCGCATTTGTTTTCCCTTTCTGCGGACGATATAATTGGTAATGTGATCTAAAAGCTTCACCTTGCTTTTCATAAAAAAGCGGAACTTTTTTTCGAATTCAGCCATTTCACTGGCTATTGGCGATTGTATTTGCTTTAGATCTGGATTCATTGACTTAAGTTGGTGCAATAATACGATCAATTACTTCATCGACAAAATGTGATTTAAGAAATGAACAGCGGGTTCCCACGGTTATACCGGGAGCGGCTATTCAGCAACTAAAGTGAATCCGGGCATAATTTTTTTGCTTACCTTTGATCTATACAAAAAGCAAATCCTTGACAGACGAATACATAAAACATGAGTTTGACCCCATTCTCCCCCGAAAGAGTGAGTGGCCTATAGTCAAGCTCAGTAAAAACAGAAAGGCGTTTATAAACAAAGTGGCCCTGGAAAGCCGGGACCGTATTCTGGCTTTAAAGGGTGGCGGTGCCGACAGCCTTCGGGAGAAGCTGGAAACCACACTTTATCGGGAAAGAATGCGTATCAAACAGAATCCCTGGCTGATCGACCCCGATGATGAAGGCGTTTTTTGGTCAAAGGTCAAATCCACCCTGGTGTCCGTCACCTCTGATACTACCTCCTCAGAGGAGCAGAAGCTGGAGCAGTACAAAACCATCCTTTATGACATTACCCGCAGATATACAGAGGAGATCGCCAGCAATTTTAAGCACAGCCATTACAAAATAACCAGGAGAATTGTCACCTTTGGGTTTTCACGGCTATTGAACACCGCAAGGGTGAAAGGCTTTAAGTCCATCTTTAGCAGCCAGTTTACCCTTCAGGACAAGATTCAGATTATTGGTGAAACCGAGCAGCTCAGAAATCTTGCCTCCAAAGGCACCATTGTCATGACACCTACCCACTTCAGCAATTTGGACAGTATCCTGATTGGCTGGACCATCAGCACCCTGGGATTGCCTCCGTTTATTTACGGTGCCGGTTTAAACCTTTTCAACATAGGGATTTTTGCGTACTTTATGAACGCCCTGGGCGCCTATAAGGTGGACCGCCGGAAGAAAAATCTTCCTTACCTCGAAACGCTAAAAACCTATTCCAGCGAAGCCATACAGTTTGGATGTCACAGCCTTTTTTTCCCCGGTGGCACCAGGTCGAGAAGTGGCAGGCTGGAGAAAAACCTCAAACTGGGGCTGTTAAGCACGGCGGTTGAAGCCCAAAGAGCCAATTATGAACGAGGGGAGGAAGACGTCAGCGGCAAGGTGTTTGTCGTCCCGGTCACCATCAATTATCATTTTGTGTTGGAGGCACCGAGTTTAATCAAGGAATACCTGAACCTGACTGGCCAGGAAAGGTATTACCATGAAACAGATGAATATTCCACTTCGTACAAGATTTCGAAGTTCCTCATTAAATTTTTCACCAAAGGATCCGATATTTCCGTATCCATTGGCAGGCCCATGGACATCCTCGGCAATTATGTGGACGATGAAGGAAACAGCATGGACAACCACGGAAGAATCATTGATTGCAAGGATTATTTTCTTTCCAACGGCCAAATCAGCGTGGACAAACAGCGGGAAAACGAATACACGCGCCAACTTGCGAAAAAGATCGTTGATGAGTTTCACAAAATCAACAGGGTTTTTAGCAGCCATTTGGTCGCGTTCACGGCCTTCCAATTGATCAGGCGGGAAAACCACAAGCTGGACCTGTTCAATTTATTGCGGCTACCCGAAGAGGATATTGTACTGGCTTATCCGGAATTTGAGGCCGAGTGCCAAAGGGTGTTGGGCAATATCCTTCAAATGGAGAAAGAAGGGAGGGTTCATGTCGCACCACACCTCAAACAGCCAATGGACAAGATCATCGATCATGGGCTGGTCAACCTGGGGATGTACAACGTTAAGAGACCCCTGGTAAAAACCGACAACGGTGAAATTGTCACGGAAGACCTTAGCCTGCTGTATTATTACCACAACAGATTAGATGGGTATGAACTCGATAAACTCTTTAAATGACACGCCCGTCGGCATCATCGGTATGGGGAGCTTTGGTACCGCCATTGCCAATATTCTCGCCGATAAAAACAAGGTACTTGTTTATGCCCGGAAAAAAGAGGTTGTCGATGAAATCAATCAGCGGCATACCTCCGGCGGGAGAAAGCTTAGCGAAAAGATCTCAGCCACCCACGATCCGGAACATATTTGTACGCAATGCAATGTCCTGTTCCCCATGATCTCATCCTCAGGATTTAGGGAAGTAATGCAGACTTTTTCCCCGTTTTTGCACCCTTACCACATCGTGATCCACGGGACGAAGGGACTTTCCCTCAACCTGCCGGAAGGAAAGACCCTGGAGGATATCCACCATATAGAAAGGTCAGACATCTGTACCATGAGCGAGGTGATACAGACAGAGACTGTCGTGGTAAGGATAGGTTGTCTGGCCGGTCCAAATCTTGCTACCGAGCTGGCCATGAAGCAGCCGGCGGCCACGGTGATCGCCAGCAAGTACGATGAGGTGATCCGGGAAGGCCAGCGGCTGCTGCGTACCGACAAGTTTCAGGTGTACGGCAATAAGGATATCATTGGCGTTGAGCTCAGTGGTGTGTTGAAAAACATTATCGCCATTGCCGCCGGAGCTCTTGCGGGGATGGGGCTGGGAGAAAATGCCAAAGGTTTGTTGATCTCCCGGGGCATGGTGGAAATGATTCACCTGGGCACCGCACTTGGGGGGAGCACCAAGTCCTTTATCGGTCTTGCGGGCATCGGTGACCTGGTCACCACCTGCAGCTCCACCCTATCCAGAAACTACACCGTGGGATACCGGCTGGCCAAAGGTGACAAGCTGGACGACATTAAAAATGATATGGAAGAAATTGCCGAAGGCATCAATACCATCCGGCTGATCAAGCTCTTTATAGAAGGCAGAGGCCTGCGGGCACCCATCACGGAAAGCCTGTACAAGGTGCTGTTCGAAGGCTTTGAGGTGGAAGTAGCCTTGCAGTACCTGATGAAGATTCCCCTGAACGTGGATGTGGATTTTCTGTAATGCCTTACTTGAATATTGAGTGCTGATTATTGCTGTCCGAGAATAAACACCGTCCCCGCCGGGTCCATAATCCAGTGGTTTTCCTTAGGGATTTTTTCCAGTTCATCGCAGGTTTCTATGCCCTGGCTTTTTAAATAAGCTGTTGCTTCTTCCACATCCGGGGTGCGCAACTCCAGCCAGGTTTCGGCATGGGTGTAGTTGTCCACACAATCCAGCCAAAGGGTGTTGTCTCCAAATTTTACTTCATGGGTCCTTGACACCGTGGGGTTGTCAATAGGCCGCTCCACAACTTCAAGGTTCAAAATATCCCGATAGAACGCCACAGTTTTGTCGTATTTGGACTTGGGGATTTTGACGGCAATGTTGACGCCCCCGCTGAATTTTTCATTTCCCATATTTGCTTTCCTTATGATCGCTGTTAAATATAAAAAAGAACATTGGCCGGGTAACATCTCCCCCAGCTACGCCTATGCAGGCCGTTCAGGCAACGCGCAGGATCTTCTCCATCTTCCGTCCTTTTGCCAGTTCGTCCACCAGCTTGTCCAGGTACCTTACCTGTTGTGTGAGCGGATTTTCGATTTCCTCCACCCGATAACCACAGATTACTCCTGTGATGAGCCTGGCATTGGGATTAATTGTCGCCTGCCGGAAAAATTCTTTAAAAGTCGCTTTTTGCTGAATCAGTTCCTCCAGCCTTTTTTCATCAAACCCTGTTAGCCAATAAATTACCTGATCAAGTTCGGCCTTGGTTCTGCCTTTCTTTTCCACTTTTGTGACATACATCGGATACACACCGGCAAAGGTCATTTTAGCAATCCTTTCATCATGTCTGCTTGTATCGGCCATATCTGTGGTTTTATGATTTCGATCACACTGAGGTTGAAAGCTGTGCCTTCGGGCTGTAGCCTTAAATTTATTCATTATTTTTTATTTTCCCTGCATCCCGGCCGTTGGATGTAGAATTGTTGAACTGTTTGAGTGATGAATAGTGGTCGACGGGCTGATGAGCTGCTTAACTGAGGAACTTTAGCAATCCTGGCGGTATTTCTTCGCGGACATTATCTCTGACCCCTTATCAGGTCTCACCAATATAATTCAGGGTAAGGATTTTTGATTGGCGCCGTTCTCTTTCAGTTGCTCTTAAGACTTAGAATAAAGCAGGATTTAAGCGCTTGTCTGAATTTGACTGCAACAACATAAAAAATGCCTTTTGCAAAATGTGAAAGGCGTATTTGTGATCCTGTTAGGGCTCGAACCTGAAAACCTTCCCGGTGAGAAACCGGGATGCGCTATCCTGTTGAAGGAATAATGGAAGTGATCCTGTCAGGACTCGAACCTGAAACCTACTGCTTAGAAGGCA
>DATGOS010000167.1:0-3669 GCA_035305725.1 Cyclobacteriaceae bacterium | reverse complement strand
CCGGAGGTGGAAGATCCCCGTGGATTAGACTTGAATTGGGAAGAGATGTCGGCGGGAGAGCTGGTGTCCTATCTTTCCGATGAAAGGTTTGTGGTCCGGGACAAAGCCATAGAGGCGCTTGTCCTTATGGGAGAAGCAGCTGTTGCTGACCTGACGGACGCTTTGAACGCGGATGACGAACGCCTTCGTACCGACGCGGTCTTTGCACTTTATAGGATCAATACAGAAACGTCCATAGAAGGCGTCCGTTCGGCACTGGAAGATCCCAGTGCCATGGTACGTACCGCCGCAGTCCGTGCACTGGGTTTGGAAAAGGACAGCCGGTCTTTGGAAAAAATTATGGAGATGGCCCAAAATGACCAGGCGGGCGTTCGGCGACAGGCTGCCACGGCCTTGGGCCAGTTGGGAGAACAGCGGGCTGTTCCGGCCCTGTTGACGGCCGCGGAGGACCCCGGAGACCGTTTTGTGGAACACGCGATCATTCATTCCCTTACCCTGTTGAAAGCACCCCAGCCTTTGCTGGAAGCGCTGGACCAGGGGTCAGCAAATGTGAAAAAAGCCGCGGTAATTGCCCTGGACCAGATGGATGGATCTCCACTAAGGCAGGAACATTTATCGGAGTTTTTGCAAAGCGGCGACAAAACCTTGCGCAGCACCGGCATTTGGCTGGCCGGACATCATCCGGAATGGGCTGACGTGGTCGTTGATTTTTTCCGTAATTCTTTGGCCGGGCTCGAAGGATCCGAAGAAGATCTGGCGGAAGTGGAAGACCTGATGGTGACTTTTAGTACAGACAAGCGCATGCAGCAGTTTATCGCTGCCGAGTTAGCTAACAGTGCCACGCCTGAATCCCGCAAACTTATGCTGATGGGTGTGATCCGGCGTAGCCCCTTAGAGGAACTGCCAAACCTCTGGATTCAGCCTTTGAACCGGCTGCTGAGCGGGGGAGAGGAAAGAATCCGTTCGGGAATATTGGATCTAATAGGTTCCCGCAATATTGTGGCGATGGAAAAGCAGGTGAACCAGATTATTCATGACCCCGCTACACCCGCGGATTTCAGACTGAAAGCCCTTAACGCGCGTATCCTGATCCGCCCGCAGCTTTCCGGGGAGGAGTTTGCCATGGTGCTTGGCTTTATGTCCTCCGAGCACGACTCCCCTGTCCGCCAGTCGGCTTCAAGGTTGCTGGCGCGTGCTGAGCTTGATGATGCACAATTGTTGGAGCTGGCAAACAATGAAATTCAAAATGCGGATCTGTTCCTGCTTCCAAGCCTTGTGGATGCATTCCAGGGCAATAAAACGCCGGAAGTGGGGGAGGCACTGATTCAAGCCCTGAACAATTCTACTGATCGCCTGGACAACCTATCCGAACAAGACCTGAGGAGTTTGTTTGATTCTTTCCCCGAACCGGTACAGGCTTCCGCCAAACCGTTACTGGCCACCTTGCACCAGCGCCACGCGGACAGGCTGGCCAGGCTGCAGGAATTGGAAGACAAACTTGGGGACGGAGATGTGGGTGAAGGTCGCAAGTTGTTTTTTGGAAAATCCGCATGCTCCACCTGCCATGCCGTGGGCCCGGAGGGTGGGGATTTTGGACCTGACCTGACCAATATTGGCGAAATCCGGTCGCGACACGATATCTTGGAAGCGATTGTATATCCCAACGCAAGCTTTGCCCGGGAATATGAAACCTTTAGGGTCGTAACGAACAACAATACCTACACCGGCGTGATTGCCGAACAATATCCGGATGCCATTCTGGTTACCATAGGGCCTGGACCGGGAATAAGAATTCCCAGGACGGATATTGTTGAAATTGAACCGCACGGCGTGTCCATGATGCCTCCTGGTCTCGACCAACAGCTTTCCGAAGAGGAGATGTCTGACCTGGTCGCGTTTCTTGAGGCACTTCCTTATACCGTGGACAGGATCATAGAGGCCAGACGGGATTAAGCAATAAAAATTTTGGAGGATGATTAGGTGAAGGGGTAGTGCATGCCGCCCATGCCGGAGCTGTTAGGGGACGGGGCTGTGCTTAGGAAACGGCCCCGCTCCCGAAGAGGATTGGCAAAAGGTAGAAATGATCCTGAATGGGTATGGTGTGGCCCGTTTAACTTATTCAGGGTTGCTATTGGACATTTTTACGATTCCCTTTACCGGAAGGCAAGTTTTACCTTTCTTTCTTGCTGAAATACACGGTAAATGCTGGAAAATTATTTTTGAATTCCTATTTTTAGGCTGTCAACAAGATATTGTCGGTGCCCGACAACCAGGTTAACTTTAAGATCGGGCACTTTGACTTCAGTATTTATTCCTAAAACCTATAATTATGAGAAAAATAGTACCATGTCTAGGAGGGCTATTACCCTTCGTCGCCAGATGCCTTTTATTGGCATTGATCTGGGGCATTCCCGGTCTGACCATGGCCCAAAGCCGGGTGACCGGTACCGTTACGTCGGAAGTGAGCGGAGAAACGCTGCCCGGGGTGAACGTTTTGGTAAAAGGTTCAAGCACCGGAACGGTAACGGATTTAGACGGGAAATACAGCATCAATGTTCCGGAATCCGGGGGCGAACTGGTATTTTCTTTTATTGGTTTTGTTTCCCAGGAAGTGCCAGTCAACGGGAGAAGCATTATTGATGTCGACCTGGCGGAGGACATGGCTTCTTTGGACGAAGTAGTCGTGGTAGGCTATGGGGAGCAGCGAAAAGCAACCCTGACGGGATCAATTGCAAGCATATCCGGTGAGGATATTATGCGGGCGCCCACCCCTAACCTGTCGAACTCCCTGGCGGGCCTGATGCCGGGATTGACCGCCATGAACCGGTCAGGCCAACCCGGCGAGGAGGGATCAAGCTTTTTGATCCGGGGAAACGCCACTACTGGAAGCAACACGCCTTTGGTACTTGTGGACGGTATCCCGGAACCGGGCTGGGAAAGAATCAACCCTAATGATATAGAATCAATTTCCGTATTAAAAGATGCCGCAGCGGCCATTTACGGTGTACAGGCAGCGAACGGGGTAATATTGATTACCACCAAAAGAGGAGTGGCCGGCAAGCCGGTTTTCAATTTTACCTACAACCAGGGTTTCCTCCAGCCGACGAGAATTCCGGAGATGGCCAGTTCGGCTACTTTGGCCGAATACGGAAACGATTATCTGGAAAGAACAGGTTTTGAACCCCGATGGACTGAAGAACAAATCCAGAAATTCAGGGACGGGTCGGATCCTGTTAGGTATCCCAATACAAACTGGGCTGACGGAGTTCTCAAGGATTTTGCGCTTCAGGAATCCGCCAATCTGAACATCAGGGGCGGGGCGGAGAGAATCAGGTATTCCCTCTCCGGGTCATACCAACATCGTGATGATATCATCAAGGACGGCTTGCATGATTTTCAGAATTTCTCCGTAAGGAGCAATATTGACACAGACGTCAATGACTTCATCACCCTGAGCCTGGACTTAAATGCGGGCATGGACGACCAGATGGAGCCCTCCCAAACCAGTTGGTTTTATATTTACGCCGCCAATCCACAGTATCCCATCTACTGGCCGGGCGGGTACCCCTCGAATATCCCCAGTGATTATGGCGAAAATCCTGTGGTCACCCATACCGGGGATGCGGGATATGATAATACCAAAGTGAAAAGACTTACCGGGAGATTTTC
>DATGOS010000166.1:0-2980 GCA_035305725.1 Cyclobacteriaceae bacterium | reverse complement strand
GGTTTCTGCATCCATGGCCATGATATCGGACAGTCCCAGATTGGGGCGTTTAACCAGTTTTTCAATTGAAGTTTTTTCTTTTATCGCGCTTGACTGTCGTTCTTCCAATCCTGCGTTCACAGCCTGTGGCTCAAGCTTTATTGTAGCAATCTCCTGGCTTAAAGCTTTCATGGCACGCTTTTTTTCCAGCAGGTCTTGCAACCTTTGGTCGGACGCAAGTCCCAACCAATGGCCGGTTTCCGTTAATCGAAGGTCTGCATTGTCTTGTCTCAACAATAGCCTGAATTCTGCCCTTGAGGTAAACATTCGGTAAGGTTCCTCAGTACCTTTGTTAATCAGGTCATCTATGAGTACACCTATATATGCGTCAGAACGCTTCAGAAGAAAGGGATCCTTTTCCCTGACTTTGTTGTGGGCATTGATGCCTGCGACCAGCCCTTGCGAGGCCGCCTCCTCATATCCGGTAGTCCCGTTGATTTGGCCCGCAAAAAAGAGATTTTCTACGAGCTGCGTTTCCAGGGTTATCCGCAGTTGGGTTGGGGGAAAATAATCGTATTCTATGGCATATCCCGGGCGGAACATCTTAGCCTGCTCAAATCCCGGTATTTTACGCAAGGCAGCAAATTGTACGTCTTCCGGTAGAGAGGTGGAAAATCCGTTTACATAAATTTCCACAGTATTCCACCCTTCGGGCTCCACAAATAATTGGTGACGGTCCCTTTCTGCAAAGCGGTTAATCTTGTCCTCAATGGATGGGCAATATCTTGGTCCAAGTCCTCTGATCCTTCCGTTAAACATAGGCGAACGGTCAAAGCCCGTCTTCAGGCTTTCATGTACTTCTTGCGTGGTATAGGCTATCCAGCAGTTTTTTTGTTCGGTCAAAGGTTGTGTTTCCCTGGAGAAGGAAAATTTTTCGGGGTTGGCATCGCCTAGCTGAACTTCCATTTTTGAATAGTCCAGGGTTCTTCCATCAACCCGGGGCGGAGTCCCTGTTTTCATCCTACCCGCTTCAAATCCCAGGGAAACCAATTGACCAGTGATCCCTTTGGCCGCGGGTTCGCCTGTTCTACCCCCACCAAGTTGTTTTTCGCCAATATGTATCACACCGTTGAGGAAAGTACCGTTGGTAAGCACTACAGACTTTGCTTCTATTTCCAGGCCCATGCCTGTTTTCACGCCAGTGACTCTCCCACCTTTAACCAACAGGCCGGTAATCATTTCCTGCCAAAAATCGATATTTGGATTGTTTTCCAAAGCTAGTCTCCAGGCTTCAGCAAACCTCATACGGTCGTTTTGGGTTCTGGGAGACCACATGGCGGGTCCTTTTGACCGGTTCAACATACGGAATTGCAGCATGGATTTGTCCGAAATAATACCGGAAAGACCACCAAGTGCATCTATTTCCCGCACAATCTGCCCTTTTGCCACGCCGCCCATGGCCGGATTGCAGGACATTTGAGCAATGGTATTCATGTTCATGGTACATAACAGCACTTTTGAACCCATCGTAGCCGCGGCATGCGCAGCCTCACAACCCGCATGCCCCGCACCCACTACAATTACATCATAAATTGGAAACATAAATTCTTTATTTTATATGTTCCACGTGGAACATGTTTTTCTGACTAGTATCAATTCTTATACTGTTCCACGTGGAACGTTCTACATGGCGTGGAAAGTTTCCATTGCCTGGTCTTCTTTAGAACGCATTGTCTTTTTTTGGGAGGGGGATTTGTCAGGATAACCACAAAGATGAAACAGGCCGTGACTCATTACCCTTTTAAGTTCCATCAAGAAATCACCTCCCCTGTTCACTGCATTTTCTTTGACCCTATCAATGCTGATATATATATCTCCTTCGAGATATTTGTCCGATTCGCTGTTGTCAAAGGTGATGATATCAGTATAGGTGTTGTGGTTGAGGTATTCCACGTTGAGGCGGTAAAGATACTCATCGTTGCAGAAAATGAAGTTCAGGTTCTTGATCCGAAATCCTTCTCCCTTTGCGATATGATGAAGCCACCTTTTAATTTTCAGTTTTTCCGGCAAGTCAAATTCAAGTTCTTCCTCAAAGAAATAAACGGCCATTGGGAAATTAATTCATGTAAAAAGTAAGGATGGCCTTCCTGCCGTTTTCTTCAAACTGAACCTCATCGGACAAGTGCCTCATGATGAAAACGCCTCTTCCTCCCGCTTTTTCCAGATGTTCCGGAGAAGTAGGATCTTTAAGGGACTGATAATCAAAGCCGTCTCCCTGATCTTCTATGATAAATTTCAATTGGTCGTCGAGAAAACGAAGTTCTATGCTTACTTGCTTTTTGCTGTTTTGTCTGTTTCCGTGAAGAATGGCGTTGCTTACGCACTCGGTTACCGAAACCATAATGTTCCCATATATATCATCATTGATATTAAATTTCTCTTTAGCGTTATCAATAAAGCTTTCGATGATGGTGATATTCTCTATTAGTGAAGGAATGGAAATTTTTATGGATTTCATCAACTGTTCTTTTAGTAGCTGTCTTACCTCCCAAATTAGTTAATTTCAAGCAATATGGGACAATGATCCGAGTGAACCGCTTCGGGCAAGATCACCGAACGCTTCACCTTTTCCTTCAATGGGGTACTGACCATATGATAATCAATGCGCCAGCCCTTGTTGTTTTTCCGCGCATTGGCCCTGTAGCTCCACCAGGTGTAATGATGTGGGTCCTGGTTTAATATTCTGAAACTGTCTTCGAAACCCGAACCGGTGAGTTTGTCCATCCAGGCTCGTTCCTCCGGCAAGAACCCTGAAGAATTTTTATTGGCTACAGGGTTATGGATATCGATGGGTTTGTGGCAGATGTTGAAATCCCCACATACAATCATATTTGGCTGCTTTGCCTTCAAGTCCTGTAAATGGCCATAAATATCATCTAGGAACATGTATTTAAATTTTTGCCTTGTTTCACCTGTGGTTCCAGAAGGAAAATAAATATTG
>DATGOS010000165.1:0-8261 GCA_035305725.1 Cyclobacteriaceae bacterium | reverse complement strand
CAATGTCGCTTTCAATCAGTTGCCTGAGATGCACCCGGTCAGGGCTCACCACCGAAGCCCAGTGAAGCAGCTCCGAAGCGCCTTCTTTCTGTCTGGCGAGGCTGTACTTCGCCGCCAGGACCTTTGGAATGGAAAAGTAGGGAAAGGTTTCGTGAAGCCGGAGCAATTCCCTGAAATCCTCATCCTGAAGGGAGTTGCCCTTGCTCATTAGGGTCAAAAACTGCTTTGCGTTCACGGGCTTCAATTATTGTTTTCCTAAATTTACTAATAATTACCAATTGGCAACCGTGGTGGTGAAGATATCCTGGATAATGTTTTCAAAGATAACTTCAATAAGTTCCGTTTCAACCTGTAGCAGGGAGGTGGTTCTGGGGTCATAATCCTGGTAGAAGGAGAAGGTCTGGTTGACATTTTCCTCTTCATTGGCCAGGTTTGTATAATCGAGCTGCACGGCGATGGTCAGCCGCATCTGCCCTGCCCTGTCCGGAACATTCGGATTCTGGCTGGATACCGTGGCTTGGGGCGTGATGGCGTAACGGGTGATGGATCCAAAGAACTGCAGATCTCCGTTGGTTCTCACCAATTCCAGTTGCGTGTTCCTCTGGAAATAATCTTTTAGCTCCTCCGTAAAGAGCTGTCCCATATTTGCCGGCCCGCCCCCTGAATCATTAAAAAAATTGTCCACCGTGAAAGTCTTGGTAACATTGTAGTCAATGGTGGTCCCGGTGAAGCTATATTCTACCTTGCAGGAAAACATAAGGAGCAGGAGGCCTGCCATAAAAGCAGGAAACAACCGTTTATTCACTGATATCATACTGCTTAATTTTTCTATAGAGGGTTCTTTCGGAAATTCCCAGATCCATCGCGGCGTTTTTCCTTTTGTTGTTGTGTTTTTTCAGGGCCTTGATGATCAGTTCCCGCTCTTTCTTTTCGATGGACAGGGAAGTGTCATCCTCTTCATGCATAATGTCCTCTATGGAGTTGTCCTCATAGTTGTCCTTTTCCTCCTTCTTTTTCACTTCGTTGTTGTGTGAATCAAGAATCAGGGGCAGGGAAGCCTGGGTTGGCTCTTCCTCAAACGGGATCCCGGATTCCATGTCTTCAAACAAGGTCTGGTGCTTTTTCATGATGTTTTGGTTGAGCCCTCCGGATTGGAAGGATTCCAAAACAAGCTTTTTCAGGTCGTTCATGTCCTGTTTCATATCGAAAAGGACTTTGTACAGCAATTCTCTTTCGGAAAAGTCACCGGAGTCCTGTCCAAATGGAGATGATCTTTGAAAGCGTGCCGGGAGCCTCGACTGCTCGGTGGGAAGATATCTGGAAAGGGTTTTGGCGTCCACCTCCCTTTCACTTTCCAGCAGGGAGATTTGCTCCGCCAGGTTTTTTAGTTGTCTGATGTTTCCAGGAAAAGGAAATTTCATGAGCAGGTCTTTGGCCTCCTCGTCCAGCGTAATGGGCTTCACCTGGTACCTTTCGGAAAAATCCGTGGTGAATTTCCTGAACAATAAAATAATGTCCTCCCCTCTTTCCCTTAGTGGGGGTACATAAATAGGGACGGTGTTGAGCCGATAATACAGGTCCTCCCTGAATTTTCCTTTGTCCACCGCCTTGATCAGGTTTACATTGGTGGCCACGATGACCCGCACATCGGTCTTCAGGACTTTGGAAGAACCTACCTTAATAAATTCACCGTTTTCCAGGACCCTCAACAGCCTTGCCTGGGTGCCGAGCGGCATTTCTCCTATTTCATCCAAAAAAATCGATCCCCCGTCGGTGACTTCGAAATACCCTTTCCGGGCTTCGTGGGCGCCTGTAAATGACCCTTTTTCATGCCCGAAGAGTTCCGAATCTATCGTTCCCTCGGGGATGGCACCGCAGTTGATCGCAATGAATTTGCCATGCTTGCGGGTACTCAGGGAATGGATGATTTTTGAAAAGGATTCTTTGCCGCTTCCGCTTTCCCCGGTGATCAATACCGTCATGTCCGTGGGGGCCGCCTGCATGGCCACCTGTATGGCATGATTTAAGAGGGCGCTGTTGCCGATAATGCCAAACCGCTGTTTTATATTCAGTATTTCTGAATCTGTGAACATCATCGCGAAAAAATTAATCGATCAACTCTCCAAACAGGGTAGCGGGGGTACAATCCGTAATCCTGACCCTGACATAATCTCCCTTTTTCAAGCCGGCTTTGGGAAATATGACCACCTTGTTGGCGGAGTTCCTTCCTCTCAGGTGATCTTCTGACCTTTTGGAAAATCCTTCCACCAATACTTCCTGGATTTTGCCTATGTCCTGCTGGTTCCTTTTGAGAGAAAGTTGATTTTGTTTTTCGATGATTTCCTGGAGCCTCCTTTTTTTGGTGTCTAGCGGGATATCGTCCGCATATTTCTTGGCTGCAAGCGTGCCTGGGCGTTCCGAGTAGAAGAACATGTAGGAAAAATCAAATTTTACCTGGTCCATTAAGGAAAGGGTTTCCTGATGTTCCTCTTCCGTTTCGGTACAAAAACCCGCAATCATATCTGATGAGATGCCACATTCTTCACCAAGGATTTCCCTTATCTTCGCGACCCTTTCCAGGTACCACTCCCGGTCATAGGTCCGGTTCATCAAAGAAAGGATACGTGAGTTTCCGCTTTGGACGGGCAGATGGATGTATTTACAGATATTGTCATACTTTTTCATGGTATA
The DNA here is from genome assembly GCA_035305725.1 of Cyclobacteriaceae bacterium. Lineage (GTDB taxonomy): Bacteria > Bacteroidota > Bacteroidia > Cytophagales > Cyclobacteriaceae > DATGMS01. The sequence goes on along the minus strand of DATGOS010000165.1, from coordinate 5,570 downwards.
CAATACCTGATCAGTAATGTCTTTTGGATGGGAAGTGGAAAACCTCACCCTGATTTCGGGGCTTACCAAAGCCACCATCTCCAGGAGGTTGGCAAAATTGACCACCTCTCTGATTTCGGTGTTTTTGTTGAGGCGTGCTTTATTATTTTCTTCTTCGGACCATTTATAGCTGTCCACATTCTGTCCCAACAAAGTAACTTCCCGGTATCCCTGGGCCCATAACTCCCGTACTTCCTTCACAATGGAGTGGGGGTCGCGGCTTCGCTCCCTGCCCCGGGTAAAAGGGACTACGCAAAAGGAGCACATGTTGTCACAGCCCCTCATGATGGAGATAAATGCGCTAACGCCGTTTGAGTTAAGCCTCACGGGAGAAATATCGGCATAGGTTTCTTCCCTGGACAAAAAGGTGTTCACGCCCTTGTTGCCATCCTCAGCTTCCAACACCAAATTGGGGAGGTCCCTGTAAGCATCGGGGCCCACCACCACATCCACCAGCTTCTCCTCCTCCAGCAGCTTTTCCTTAATTCTTTCCGCCATGCAGCCCAGTACCCCTATGGTGATTCCCGGCTTGTCTTTTTTGAGGGAATTGAACTGGCTTAAGCGTTTCCTGACCGTTTGTTCAGCCTTTTCCCGAATCGAACAGGTATTCAGAAAAATGACATCCGCACTTTCGAAGTCGGCCGTGGTATCAAAGCCGTTGTCTTTCATGATGGAGGCAACGATCTCACTGTCGGAGAAATTCATCTGGCATCCGTAACTCTCGATGTAAAGTTTTTTGGATTTGCCCGTGTTGCTTTCCAGGCTGGTAAGGAAATCCGCCGGCGCGGATTCCTGAGGTCCAAGAATGTCAATATCCTTGATAATTTGCTTCATTTCAATAATTTAATCCAAGGTGCGAATTTACGAAAATACAGACAAAATGACAGGACAAAGTCCAAAAATTATGAAGCAACGCCTCTTGCGGGCGAAAGGGCTGCTTTTGTGAGAAACGAAAAACTTCCCCGCAAAATTTTTCCAGAAGCGTCAGCGCCAAATGTGGTATTATTTTTGAATTCTTTGCATATATGTCTTGCCGGTTTTTTTATTTTTTCGCTAAAACATATAAAAACAGGGCACGGGATCGGGTAAAAATAGAGGTATTTTAATTTTTACAATGAATTGAGCAAAGCAACGAAGATATCACTGAAAATTTTAAAAATCTTAGGATGGATCATACTCGGCATTTTGCTGATAATAATTGTTGTTTTATTGTTCATCAGGAGTCCCTGGGGTCAGGGGATCATTGTTGACAAAGCTGAAGATTATGTCACCTCCCGCACCGGGACCAGGTTTGAGATTGACCGTTTATTTGTGACTTTTTCAGGGAATGTCTTTTTGGAGGGTTTATTTGTGGAGGACCAACAGGCAGACACCTTGCTGTATTCCGAATCCCTGGAAACAGGCGTGGCAATTTTGCCGCTCATCAGTTCGGGAGCCATACATATCAACAAGCTGGAATGGAACGGGGTAAAAGCGAGGGTTTTCCGGGATGAGGAATCCGGGAAATTCAATTATGAGTTCCTGATTGAAGCATTGGCCGGCTCCGATACCACAGCCACGGAGCCTGTAGCTGAGGATACGGCCTCGTCCGACTATCCGGATATCGATCTGGGACCCGTTGCATTAAGCAATATGGACCTGGTCTACGATGATCCACTGATGGGAATAGAAGCACAGCTTAAGGTCGGGCTTTTGTCCCTGGAGATGGAAAGGCTGAACCTGAACAAAATGGATTTTTACATCAGGGATTTTCTTTTTGACAACTCCACGGTTTTTTACCGGCAGACAAAGCCTTTTGAACCCACGGCGGAAGCCGATACCACCCAGTCACCGATGCCCCTGGTCATTGTGGACCGTTTCGCGATCAACAATGTGAAAGCGTATTATGAATCGGAACCCGATGGCATGTTGGCGGATGTTGAATTGGGTGAATTTCTGGTAGAATTACCCGAGGCCAATCTGGAGGACAACATCGTTGATCTAAAAACGCTCAGACTTCACAATTCCACAATAGTATTCAAGACGGAGGATGTGGAGGGGACGGAACCTGAAGTCCAAACAGCGGCGGTAGATACCGTCGGGGAGGAAGGATTTGTCTGGCCGGACTGGACGCTGAATGTACGGACAATATCGCTGGAAAATAATCAGCTCACCTATCAATCAGGGGCTGAAAGTCCACAAGTGGGGAGTTTCAATCCAAGTGCCATTAGCCTGGAGGATTTTATTTTTAAGGCAAACAATATATTTCTGAGAGAAGAAAGAGCAGGGTTTCAATTGGAAGAAATTTCTTTTGAGGAAGCAAGCGGATTTAACTTAAAACGGTTTTCATTGTCCATGGAGTTGTCGGATGAATCCGTCCAACTCTCGGACATTTACCTGGCCACCAACAGGAGCAGCCTGGAAGGCGAGGCCAGTGTCAGGTACGCTTCGCTGGAAGATCTTATCACTTATCCCGACAATTCGGAGATTGACCTTGATGCCTCCCTTTCGGCAGATATCCGGGACGGGTATTTTTTTAGCCCGGCGCTGGCGGAAAACAGCTATTTAAAATCCGCCGCACAACGGCCCATAACAGCCGAACTAGCCATCAACGGAAGTATGGACCTGGTAAACATTGATGAATTTGCCGTCCGCTGGGGAAATTCCACAAGCTTAAATGTCCGCGGTTCGGTGGCGAACCCGCTGGAGACAGAACAACTACGTCTTAATTTGCCGGTTTTGAATTTCCGTTCCCAAAGAAGCGACCTTGGCCAGTTTGTGAACGAGGAAGACCTTGGAATAAAACTGCCGGAGGAGATTTCCCTGGAAAGTGAAATTGAAGGCAGCCTGAACGATTTATTGGCAGACGTCCGAATTCAAATGCCGGAAGGAAATATTGAGCTGGAAGGGAAATACACCGACCTGGAGCAAATTGCCTTTGATGCCCAATTGCGGGTAGAGCAACTTGAACTTGATGAACTGCTTCAAAATGACCAACTGGGAAGCCTTTCCTTTTCCATTCATACCCATGGACAGGGCAACAGCCTTCAGGATCTCGATGCTGTGTTAACCTCTGAGTTTGAAGCGCTGGAGTATGGTGAAAATAACTTCGGGGGACTTACCCTGGAAGGAAAGATGGAAGACGGCAGTGGTAACCTCGATCTGGCGTTTAAGGGAGAGAATTTAGACATTCAGCTTAATGCCTTTGCGGATCTTGACAGTGTTTCGCCCAATTATCAGGTGAAGGTGGACCTGGAGGGAGCGGATTTACTTGCACTGGGCGTTTCCTCAAGGGCACTGAGAGCCAGCGGGCAACTGGAGGCAACATTTGACGGTGATCCCGAAGCGTTTGACCTGGTCGCCAGCATTTCTGACGCCATGGTGGTTTACGACCGGCGACCCTTCCAACTGGGTCCTGTTGCCGTGAACGCGAGGGTGAGGCCCGATACTACCAGCCTGGATTTATCGGGCGATATTGTGACTTTAAGTTTAAGGTCCAATGCCTCCCCACAGGAGCTGGGATCGGGAATTAACCGGCACCTGAACCGGTATCTCAGTGATTCCACATATGCTGATACTGTGACCCATGAGGTGGTGATGGAAATGGACATGTCCATAACGCCCACTCCGATTCTCCAACAGGTTTTTTTGGAAGGCTTGGACCAATTGGATTCCGGGCATGTGGCGGTAAATTTCAGGGAAGCAGAGAGGCATCTAACTGCCGTGCTTAATATCCCCTACGTATTGTACAACAACATAGAGGTGGACAGTCTGCGCGCTCATGTGAACGCTGTCGGGGACAGCTTAAGCGGTGAGCTGGGCCTGGTGGCGGTGGAGGCAGGGCCGGTTTCCATGGGCAGGACATTGGTCAGCGGACAGGTGGAGGAAGACAAGCGGTTCCATATCGATTTGATCTCATTTGATGAGGAAGATACCCTGATGTATCTGGGATCCAACATGCGGGCGGCCAGCGACACCACCCTGATAGAAATAGAACCGGATATTTTGATATTAAATAAAAAGGTGTGGTCCGTCCCGGAAGATAACCGCATTCTGATGGGGGATAACTTCCTGCAGTTCGAAAACTTTAGCTGGACCAGGGAAAACCAGGAACTTCATGTCAGCAACGATGTAGAGGGTGTGGAAGAGGAGCATTTGGGCATTTCCTTTAAGGGGTTCAGGCTTGCCGCCATCACCAGCTTACTAAATCCGGAAGAGGTGGTTGCGGACGGTTTCTTGGAGGGAAGGCTGATATTTGAAAACCTTTTTGAAGCACCGGGTATCATTGCGGATCTGGATGTGGACAGCTTACAGGTGACCGGGGTTCCCCTGGGAGACTTGAGCCTGGTGGCCAAGTCCACCGAAGAAAACGGATATGACTTCAATCTTGCCCTAAAAGAAGGGGACGTTGATCTGGACCTCGTGGGAGATTATGTGGCGGCCCCCACGGGTGCCGAATTGAATATGAACCTGGTCATCAATGAACTGAAACTGATTGCGTTGGAAAGGCTAACTGAGGAACAGATCCGGGATACGGAGGGGACTATATCCGGAAATATTTCCCTGTCCGGCACCACAACAGACCCTGTCTATGAAGGTGAGTTTCAATTTAACGAAGCCGTTTTTACGGTCAGCACCCTCAATTCCAGGTTTACCCTTTCCAACGAAGCCGTGAGGCTGGACAACGAAGGGGTGTATCTCGATGCATTTAGCATTACTGATGCTGATAACAACAGCTTCACAGTGGATGGGGAGGTTTTGACGGAGGATTTCGCCAACCCGGTGTTTGACCTGAGCCTGAACGCGGAAAATTTTCAAGCCCTGAATTCTTCCAGCGATGACAATGACCTTTTTTATGGGACTTTGATTTTAAATACCGATCTGCAGATTTCCGGAGATTTAAACCAGCCTCAGGTGAAAGGAAGCTTATTGATTCGGGACGATACGGATCTGACCTTCGTGATTCCGGAAACTGAATTAACCATTGTTGAGCGCGACGGTGTGGTTTTGTTTGTGGACCGGGAAAATCCGGATGATATCCTTACCCGGGTGGAGGATGAACCAACTACTTCCGAGCTTTCGGGAATACAGTTGAGCGCTAATATCAAGGTGGAACCCAATGCGGTATTTAATGTGGTGGTGGACCAGCGTTCCGGCGACAACCTGAGACTGGGAGGGGAATCCCAACTTCTGGTAAATATGGATCCCAACGGTAGGATTACCCTGTCGGGTAAATATGAAGTCAATGCGGGTCACTATGAAATGAGCCTATACAATATTGTCAGCAGACGGTTTGAAATTGATGAAGGCAGTTCCGTAACCTTTGCCGGGGATCCCATGGATGCCAGTCTTGACATCAGGGCAATTTACCGTATAGAGACTTCTCCAAGCGAGCTTATGGCTTCCCAATTGGGTGGAGCCAATTCCGAGACCATCAATCAATACCGGCAGGAGCTCCCTTTTCTGGTTTACCTGAATGTAGAAGGAGATTTGCTACAACCGGTGATATCCTTTGGATTGGATATGCCTGAGGATCAGCAGGGGGCAATGGG
>DATGOS010000164.1:0-2198 GCA_035305725.1 Cyclobacteriaceae bacterium | reverse complement strand
GTGGTGATGTTGGTCACGGAATGGAAGAGCAACCTGAGGTGGGTCCCTCTGGCCTGGATCCCGGGTCTTTTGGTGCCTGTGGTGATCCAGCAGGCATTCATCGAAGACGTAAATGACCAGTTCATCGCGGGGGTCACCGATGAACAAACCCTGCAGGAACTGTTGCAGGAATGGATGTTCCTCAACGATTTGCGCTGGATCATCCTGACCATCATGTGGTGCATCACCATGTATTTTTTTATCGCCAAAGCGGGGAAAAAATACAGAAACAGAAAAACAGACCATAATCTGAACCCAAACTGATCATTCATGGGCTTTATCAACAGATATTTAAAACTTTTGGTGGTAGCCATTTCCCTAATTACCCTTGTTTCGGGACTGGCACAGGTCATTATGCCTGCTTTAGTACTGGACGTTATTGGTGCGGAAGTTACTCCGCTGTCCTCGCATCTGTTTGCCATTGTGGGAATGTTTATGGCCTTGTTTGGGGGGCTGATGCTCCATACGGTGTACAGTGCCCGCACCAGCGATGAGGCGGTGTTGTGGTGTGCTTTTCAGAAAATAGGGGCTTTTGTGGCCGTAAGCGTCGGGGTTTTCAAGGGACTGTTTGCTTTTATCGCCATAGGCGTAGCTTTCTTTGATCTTTTTTCAGGACTTCTTTTTTTATACTACCTTAAAAACAAGGGAGAATGATGAAACTCCTGAAAAACTTTTTTTTCTATACTTATGTGGGTCTGGTCATCCTGGCGGGAGCATGGGGTGCTTTTTTTAATCCCAACCTGGACTTCAGGTATTTGTTTGATTTGGATACCGGCAGCCTTTCTACGTATACCCAGATCAACATGCTGAGCCAGTACAGGTTTTTGAGGGCACTGGAACTTGGTTTTGGCGTCTTTGCCATTCTCTTTTATAAGGAAATATTTTCGGTTAAAAAATTCAACGGGTTGTTCCTGGCCATTATGGGTTTTGGAATTTTGGCCAGAGCGGTGTCCTGGATAATGGACGGTACCCCAAGCGGTTTATTTATCTTCTTTTTCGCCTATGAAGCTGCGGGTTGGGGCATTATTTATTTGTATAGCAGAAAAACAGGGATATACAATGCTGGTAGGAAATAAGACCCAACATACGGCCGTCAAAAGATCACTCGTACTCGCCGGCGGGGGAATGCGCGTGGCCTACCAGGCTGGTGTGTTGCTCGCACTCGAAGAGTCAGGCATGCAGTTTACCCATGTCGACGGTACTTCCGGCGGAATCTTCAATGCAGCCATGCTTGCCAGCGGCCTGGATGCCAAAGAGATCGCGGAACGGTGGAGAACCCTGAACATGAAGCATTTTGTATCCGGCGTAAAATTTAGGAATTATCTCCGCCCATTTTCGATGGCCGGCTATGCAGATGCTGACAATATCCGGCACAAGGTATTCCCTCACCTTGGGATTGATCCCCTGACCATCCGCAATAATCAAGCAGTGAACGCAACCTTCAATGTCTGCAATTTTTCCAACAAATCCGTTGAGGCGATCCAAAGCAGTGACATTCTGGAAGATCATCTTATCGCCGGGGTATCCTTACCCATTTTTATGCCGGCCCTGAAGATCGGCAACGACTGGTATACGGATGCGGTCTGGATCAAAGATGCTAACCTACTGGAAGGAGTAAGGCAGGAATCCCAGGAACTGTGGCTTATATGGGCCATCGGAAACCCACATACCTATTTGCCCGGTGCGTTCAACCAATATGTCCATATGATAGAAATGAGTGCCAACGGTGCCCTGCTGGAAGAATACCGAACCATTGACATGATCAACAGGGAAATCATCTCCGGGCCCTCAGCCTGGCCGCAAATGGAAGCGGTTAAGCTTTTTGTCATAAAGTCCCCGGATCCACTTCCCCTGGACCCGGACCTGTTCTTCAACAAGATCAATACACGGGAATTGATCAATCTGGGATATGAACATGCCAAAGAATTTCTAAAACTGGGTCCGGTGCCGCAAATGATGGACGCCGATGCCACCAAAAGCCGCGACCCGGGAGCCTTGTTCAGTTTTCGCGCCACTTTTACCGGGATGCTTTTATGGGATACTGTCGAAACCAATGTTATCTTTTATACCTACTACAGCTTTAGCCTTTTGAACGATGAGCAGGTCCTGACTGCCGTTTCGAGCATCTTTATCGACGCTTTGGCACAGGAAATTCCCGG
>DATGOS010000163.1:0-4927 GCA_035305725.1 Cyclobacteriaceae bacterium | reverse complement strand
AGGTCAAGATTAAATCAGCAAACAAAAATGTTTTCCTTTCCCTGATTCCCCCTTCCGTTTGGTATTCATAATCCTTCGGAATAACTTTTACGCACCTGATATTTACCGGGAACTGGAATACCGGCCCGTCGTAACAAAAGGTGTGGAACTCCCCGTTCTCCCCACAGGGATCAATCCCAGGTTTCAGCCGCTGCAAAAACTCAAGGGTAAAATCCCGTCCTATCCAATGTTCATCAATTTTGTCCACGTCCTCCGCACAGATTTTTGTCCTGAATCCCCGATGGATAAACTCACGGGAAAGTGCAAACGTATCTTTGTTCCACAGCGGAAAAACCCCCAAAAAACCTTTTTCTGCCAGTTTTTCCTCCCGGTATTTTTTGAGGTCTTCCAGTAGGATATCCCCGTAGGCAACATGCCGCACCTCCTGGGCTTCTAATTTCTCCAGGTACTTCAGGATAACGTTTTCATAGGCAAGGTTGTCGCCGGACGCGGGCAGATAAAGCTTTTCAAGCGGAAGGCCCAAGGACAGTGCTTGCGCATCCAGCAGGCTTTCATGGATTCCGTGCATGCTTACCCGGCGTGTTTCTTCGCCAATGGTGGTATGCAGGCCCACTACCTCGAACTGCCCGGATTCCCGCAATAGATAAAGCGCATAGGCACAGTCCTTGCCACCGCTCCAGCTCAGGCTGATTTTGGTTTTATGCATTCAATTCCTAATAAAAATGAAAACTTGAGGGAACCCGGCCTACTTCAAGCTTTTGGATTTCCTCTCCCTGAAGATCGGTGATGATGACGGTGCCGTTGCCCTGTATGGCGTTGTCGTCGGATATATAAAGCTGGCGATTCTTACGGTCCAGTCCCAGCGCCTTCAGGTTTCCGGCTTCGTATAGGGGATTGACCGTCCCGGTACCCGACAGGGAAAAGTGCAAAACGGAATTTTCCGTACTGAGATAATCGTCACTGTATTCGGTGGTCAGGGCAAAAGCATCCCCGGCTTCGTCCAGAACCAGGGCCGTGACGTGGGGAATATCAAAGGCCTTTGTGGAAAGTGTAAGGGTCTCCGGATCGATTTCATCCACGCGTAGCTTTTGATCCAAAGTTGCATGGAGCATTAATTTTCCATCCCGGATCAAAAAGGCGCTGGGGGAGGCATCATAAGGAATCCTGCCGGTAATTTCAAGAGCGGCCGGATCGATGCGCAGAATTTCCCTTCCTGCCTGGCAGGCCACAAAAATATGGCCCGCAAATTCTACTATAGTTTCCGGTCGGGAGGGAACGGGTATTTTATCCTTGATCGCACCCCCGGTGAGGTCGGTAACGGCCACAAAAGATGCTGGATTGGTATAATTCCCCTGATCGTCATAGTTCCCCCAGTCCGCTATGAAAAGCCGGTCTTCCCATACCGCAACGTCCCGGGGAATTTCCAATCCTGTCACCCTGCCTTTTTCCCGAAAGGAAGCTGGATCCACCACTACAATTTTCGGAGCGCCCTGTTGGCTGTCGACAATGTACACCTGCTCGCCGATTACCCGAAGCTGTTCAATATAAGCCGCTAATACCACTCCGTTGGTCGTCTGAAATAAATTGTTGGTCAGCTCACCGGTCATGGGGTCAAAATGGGTGACCTCCCCGTCACCGCTAAAAAAGTTCCCCTCATTCACGATGAGCACCCCATGGTCATAGGATTTTGCCAGGTCCAGGGGTTCCATACTTTCTGTACAGGCAGCAATAAGCAGGAAAAAGAGACTAAAAAGAGCGAAACGGTTTTTCATATTTATTATAATTTTTGTTTTTGTGTCGTGTTTTTTCCTGTGTCTTTCGCAGACAGTCTCGGCGAAAACAATTAATCTTTAAGTTGAACGCGATCCGGATTCCCGCCGGGTTTATAACCGGAAGCTCATGTTGACCTGGTAATTTCTTCCGGGCATGGCCCTGAGCTTCATGGTTTGGTAATCTTCGTTGAATAGGTTATAGACATGCACGCTCAGGCTTCCGCGGTACTTCCATAGGCCAAAGTGGTATTTCATGCCAACATCCCATAGCGCATAAGGGGCGACCACCGACTCATTGTCGGAAGTATCGTACCGTTCGCCGGTGTAAATTTGGTTCAGGGAAATTTCCAGACCGTCCATTTTTCCCCTAAGGCCCCACTGCATTTTATGGAGCGGGGTATAGGGAAGCTGTTTTCCAAACCTCCTGTCGTTGCTGTTGATCTTGCTGCGGTTTACCGCCTGGTTATAGGCGTAATTAAGGTTTCCCGTCAGGTGCAACGCTCCGATGGAATAATTGCCCTCAAGACCTAAATCCAGACCTTGGTTGCTGACATTTCGAATATTGGAGGGGGTCCAGATACTTCCTTGCGGCAACCAGATGATCCAGTTTTCCACCGCCATGTTGTAATAGGTGAGCTGTGCCGTAAAGCCTCCGTGCCGACTGAGACTTCTTTGATAAGTCAGGCCGGTTTCCCAACTTATTGCTTCCTCAGGAACCAGGGCAGGGTTTCCTCCGGGATCCCAAAACCGGTCATTTAACGTGGGAATTTTATAGCTTTGACTTAGGGCGGCCCGAATCAGCAAGTGTCTGTTTTCCTGATCCAAAATAGTGAACTGGCCGCTCAGGGCGGGGGAAAAGGGAGCTGATTTGCCTTCATAAACTGTTTGTCTCAGGTTAATCGACACGCCCAGCCTTTCCCATGGCCTGTAAGTATTGAGGGCATAAACTTCCAGCCGGCCTTCTTCGGCATCATAGGTGCTTAAATTTCCGAAGACATGAGCATACCGTACCCCAAAGGTGGAACTGATTTTTTCCTGCCCTTCCCATTCATACTCCCCCGAAAGGAGGTAGGTGTTGGTCTCATTGCTGCTGGTTCGGTTAAATAACAAATAGTCCCTTACCCAGCCCAACTTGATATTGAGGGCGTTGTCTCCAAGAAACCGGTCATAGTTTAACGCCCAGCGCAACTGGTTATCTTCCTGTACCTCCCTGGAACTGGAGCCCATCAGGGGTTGTATCTGCCGGTCCGTGTTATTGAGCCAAAAAGCCGTACTGATTTGTGCGCCTGGGCTGATGTTTCTGCCCAGATGCTGTACCAGCCCCCATTGTCTGACGCCGGCATTGGTGACCCGGGTTTTGGGACGGCCTACGCGGGTGGGGTCATGGTAGGTAAAGTCATTTTCAGCATGATTTCGGTAGAACTTGGTGAGTGAGGCCCATTTTTTATTGGAATATCCGTAAAATACTCCGGTGTTTACCCTTCCAAAGGAGCCGATTCCCTGATCAAGCTTGGCCTGATGCCCCTGGTTGAATTTCAGGCCAGTGTTTAGGTGAACCGAACCCCCGATGGCATCGGTACCGTAAAGTGCTCCGGAAGAACCATAGTGGAGGGCAATGTTGCCCAAAGCACCCACGGGCAGCAGCGAAAAATCAGACTGCCCCAAAGAAGGACTGTTCAGGGGAAGTCCGTTCCAAAATACCGCCGTATGTCCGGCTGATGTCCCCCGCATGGTCAGGGAGGAAACCATTCCTTCACCGTATTGCCGCAGATACAGGCCGGTATGCTGTTGCAGCAGATCCGCCAGAGAACGGCCTGGAAATTCTTTGATAGAACTGTCGTCGATGCGGACTACCTGCTGGCCCACGGCATATTTTTCATAATGGCTGCCATGGACGGCAATTTCCTGCAACTCCACCGTATCTGACAATAAATGCTGTCCCGGCTCCCCCAGGGGAAAAAGGAAAAGCAAACATATTTTAACCAACATCAGCTGTTTGAATTAAATCATTGTGGTAAACAATTTAATCCAAAGCGATAGTGTGACGTAAAGAGAGAACCTGGAAAATCCCGGTAATAAGGGAGTCGGTGCGGTTCATCCCAGCTCTTCACCCGAAAGCTTTGAATTCATATAGGTTTGGAAAAGGTAGGTCTCCTGGCTTGCTGGTTTTGTCGCCTTCCCATCCCGGAGTATCGGACAGTGGCATGATGGACAAAATTCCCAAAAAGGGAACAGCTTACAGTTGCGGGGACAGCTTCGGATTCGCACCGAATTCCCATTTAATCCCATTCACCTGCGGGTGAACGGAAACCAAATCCGCGACAAACTTAGGGGATTAAAATGGAATAAGAAAGGAATATTGGTTTGATATATCCGAAAAAATCCGGCTTTCCTCATATTGTCCTTTAAGCCTGGGCTCCCGGACGGATGAACTTGTTTACCGTCAAATTGTTGATTATAGGGACTGGATGTAAATTCCTGTCCTGCATTTTGAACCGAAGAGCGATATGAACAACTCAACAAAAATGAAAGTAGAAATATGGTCGGACATCATGTGTCCTTTTTGTTATATTGGAAAGCGGAACCACGAATCCGCACTGGCACAGTTTGCCGATCGAAACCACATCGAGCTGGTCTGGAAAAGCTTTCAGCTTGATCCAACCATACCCACCCCTACCGACACCAACAAAACCACCCTCCAGTACCTGAGTGAAACCAAGGGGATGAGCCTTGCCCAAGTGGAAAGTATGACACAAGGCGTGACCCAAACCGCTAAAAAGGCCGGGTTGGAGTACCACCTGGACAAAACCCTGCCCACCAACACCTTTGATGCTCATAGACTGATTCAGTTTGCAAAGACCAAAGGCTTGGGCGACCTGGCGGAAGAAACTTTGTTTTATGCCTATTTTACGGAAGCGAAGGATATCGCCGATCATGGAGTATTACAAGAACTTGGTGAAAAAATAGGACTGTCTTCCGGGGAAGTCAATGAGGCGCTCACGGATGAGTTTTATGCCCATCAAGTGAGAAAGGATATCCGGGAGGCAGGTGAAATCGGTGTACGGGGCGTGCCTTTTTTCGTATTTAACCGCAAATATGCCGTGTCCGGTGCACAACCCCCTGAAGTATTTTTAGAAACGTTGAAGAAATCCTTT
>DATGOS010000162.1:0-4692 GCA_035305725.1 Cyclobacteriaceae bacterium | reverse complement strand
CTCAAATTTGGGGATCATTTCATTGTCCGACCAGTAATGCAGTTGTCCGTCTTCAGAAAAAAGGTAAAAGGGATGCTGGGTGGGAATGGAAAGGGAAAGGAAAGAAACGCTGTCCTGTGGACGGTTGTTCATGAGCAACTTGATGTAATCTTCATCAAACTGCTTCACCACTTCAGAAATCCGGCTTTCAATCTGGTTTTCATATCCCTGTACACTATCGGTGTTTTTCCATATATAATTGATGGACAACACTATCACTAGCAGGGAAAGAAAAATGATCAATATGAGCCGCCTTTTCTTCAGCATCTTACAAAGAAAGGAAAAAGCAAAGCTTTATGAAATTTTGCTTTATATTTTAAAAAGGTATCGCATTGACGGGAAAAGGCCGCCCCCCAAGCCGTTCCTTTTTTTGGTAATCCGGCTGGATATATCTCAAGATAAACTTCCTACCCGGAGCTGCTTTTTCCTTTTCGCATGTCTATACCAAAGTATACCGATGGCCGCTATCAGCAGATAAGGCATAGCAAAAAGGTACAAAATCCCTGTATTTAAGCCCGCCGCAATGCCAGGATCCCCGTTGCTCACGTTGTTTTCAATAGTCACCCTACACATCGCACACTGGGCCATGCTGTCATAAAATGAAAAAGTCAAAGCAATGGTAAAGAGGAGAATGGTTCTTAATGCTTTCATGACCCTAAAGATAAAAGATAATGATCAGGTTTAAAAATTATAATATGGACTAATCATCAGATAGACCAGCACACCGGATATACTTACATATAGCCATATTGGATAGGCATAGCGTACGGTTTTTTTGTGCCGTTCTATCCTTCCGGTATAGCCGTAATAATAGGCCAGCAGAATCGGGAACAAAGCTACCGCTGCCAGCAGGATATGGCTGATCAGTATAAAGTAATACACCGTTCTTATCAGACCTTCCCCGCCAAAAGAGGTGCTTTCGGCAGTCCCGTGATAAATTAAATAAGATACCATAAAGATAAACCCCAATCCCATGGCTGAGGTCATGGCCATTTTATGGTGGTTTATCTTCCTTTGTTTAATAAACCAAAGACCCAGAATCAGGGCAATACTGGCGGCCGAATTAATGACAGCGTTAAGGTGGGGAAGCAGGTAAATCCAGGAATAGCCGACCTGGACTTTGTACGGCACGAACAGCAACATAGCCACCAACACCGGCACCAATACCGATATCGCCACAATCCACCTAAAGCTCCCCTTGCTGGCTGTTCCGGAGTAATCGCTACCGGTGCCTGCCTTTCTTCTAATTCTAGCCAATCCCATACAACAATATCTTCGTTTCCAATATCAGTTTATCCACTTCTTCCCGCTCCGTGCCACTGTAGTATCCCCTGATCCTGCCTTCTCCGTCTACCAGCATGAATTTATCGCTGTGAACCACATCCTCGGGCTTTCCCTGTCCGTCTACAAAGGGGAGAGCAAAGCCGCAACGGATCAGCTCCTGGGTCTCTTGCTGAGGTCCGTTCAGAAAAAACCACTTCCCTTCGGATGCCCCGTGTTTGGAGGCGTAGTCTGTCAAAACTCCAGGCGTGTCATATTCGGGATCCACGGTGATGGAAAAAATCTGTACCTCAGGATCGTTCCGAAAGGCATCCTGAACCCTTTCCATTTCCGAAGACATTATTGGACATATGCTTGGGCAGCTGGTAAAGAAAAAATCCACAATTGTTATCTTACCTTCCATATCCGACCTTCCTATCCGCGCACTGTCCTGGGAATAAAAAGTAAACTCGGGAATATAATGCTGCTCGCCTGATGGATAACCGCATTCCTCAAAGGGATCCTCAATCCCATTTTCAAAAAACACCGGGATGTCATATTGGTTTTGGGTAAAGCCCTTCAAGAAAATAATGATGAGTACGGGTATCATCAAGATGCAGACGAGAAGCAAGAATTTAAGCAACCTGATTTCTTTCATAACCTATAAAACAAAAAAGTAGGTTGAAGATTCCCCCAACCTACATTTGTTGTTGTCTCCAATAAAATTACCACCTCATCAAAAAGATCTCGGCGCCTTCCTTTAAGAGGGCCACGACCAGCCAAACAAGGAATATCAATGGCAGATATATGGACCAATACAGGCCCTTCTGCTCATATTTTAAGTGCATAAACTCCAGCATGATATAGGAAGCCTTCACCAGTGTAAGCAGGACGAAGATTGAGTACAACAACCAGCCCCTTTCCATGGTAAAAGCAAAGACAAATTCTACCAGTGTCAAAAAGAGGAGAATCCCGGCTGTCCGCCAGATTTTCTTTATTTTTTCCTTATCTTTTGGCAAGACGTCAACATTATTTTGGTTTTCATGAACGGCCATATCCTTATTTTTTAAATTTTTAAATCAAGTAGAAGAAGGTAAATACAAACACCCATACCAAATCCACGAAGTGCCAGTACAGACCGATTTTTTCAACCATTTCGTAATGGCCCCTGTTTTCATACACGCCCACAGCGGCCTGATAAAAAGCCATAAACAACAAAGCTACGCCTATGGTCACGTGAAAGCCGTGAAACCCGGTAATGAAAAAGAACAACTGGGCAAATGCCGACGGCCCGTATTCGTTTACCAACAAGTTTGCGCCGTAAACTGTTTCAGTGACCACCTGGTTCAGCCCACTGACATAGGTCAATTCTGTACCGGTGTCAGTCCCGTGGATAAAGTGGGTCCATTCCCATGCCTGGCAACTCAAAAAGGTGATCCCACCCAGCAAGGTCCACAGCAACCATTTCACCACATCGTTTCTGTCCCTTCTCTCTCCCGCTTCCACGGCCAAAACCATGGTAACCGAGCTCATGATCAGGATAAAAGTCATCAACGCAACAAAAACCAAAGGCAAATGCACGCCATGGATGAAGGGGAAGGCGTCGAAGATCATTTCCGGAATGGGCCAATATTCATTGGAACTGACAAAGGCGGAACTTTCCCCTGAATAAGCCGGATAGCTGAACCGTATGGCTCCATAGGTAACGAGAAATGCGGTAAAAGTAAAAATATCCGACAGAAGGAAAAACCACATCATTAGTTTGCCGTAACTGGCTTTTAGAGGTTCATTTCCCCCTCCCCAAATCCCTCTTTTGGATTTCACTTCAATTGCTGTAGTTGACATATTTTAGTGTTTAGCGATGTTGTCTCAATGATTTAATAACAGAAATATAAATAAATACAACCATAACCCCCCCAGAAAATGCCAGTAGGTAGCACACATCTCCAGCTTGACTAGTCTCTTGGAATGCACCTTATACCGGAAAGTCGCAATCAGCACTATAATTAAAAAGATCACGCCACTGATCAGGTGGACCGCATGTAAACCTGTGAGCACGTACAGAAATGAGCCTCCCGGATTTCCCACAAAATAAACATCCATATCCACCAGGGCCACCCAGCTATACCACTGCCCAACCAAAAAAGCAACACCCAACACGGAGGTTATGGCTATGGCAACTTTTAAATTGTCCAACTGGTCTTTTCTGGCAGACATCACCGCCCAGTGCATAAAAACACTACTGAGAATGATGATGCCTGAAGTATACCAAAAGATGTTCGGCAATTCAACCTGCAGCCAGTTTCCTTCCGACTGTCTTACAATAAACGCGCTGGTCAGGCCCGCGAAAATCATCACCACACTCACAATGAACAGCCACAAAGCAAACTTTTTGGGATGCATGGAAATGGGCTGTTCCACTTCTTCTTTAAATGACAATCTATGATCCATTATGGAATTTTATCTAACAAATAAGCAATCTGAACTATGGGCAAATATAAGAAAGAACCAAACATGATCCTCAAAGCGGACTTTCTGGATCCATCCCTCATCAGGGAGAAGGTCTGCGCCAAAAACAAAACGCCACAAATGGTCGCAATAATTCCCGAATTTATGCCGGTAAGACCAAAATAGGTAGGCAACAAACCCAACGGAAGCAGAAAAAGCGTGTAGACCATAATTTGAATGGCCGTATTCAAATCCTTTTTTCCCGCACCGGGTAAAAGCTTAAAACCGGCCTTTTTGTAATCCTCATCACTCACCCAGGCGATGGCCCAAAAATGCGGGAACTGCCAAATAAACTGAATCCCAAAAATAATCAGTGCTTCATGGGATATCATCCCCGTCGCAGCAGTCCAGCCCAGCAAGGGCGGCAAAGCGCCTGGAATTGCCCCAACAAATACCGCTATAGGCCCCACCCTTTTCAGGGGCGTGTACACCAGTACATACAAGGCCATGCTCAGCATCCCCAAAGCCGTGGTCAGGGGATTGGTAAATATCCATAGCAAAAGAAATCCGGCACAAGCAATGATAAAGGTAAACCAGCTAGCCTCCACCAGGGAAATGGCATCCGTAGGCAAAGGCCTGTTCCGTGTACGTTTCATCAGTTTGTCCAAATCCCGCTCCCATATTTCGTTCGCGGCACAGGAAGCACCGCTCACCAAAAATCCGCCGAGAACCAAACCAAAAAAGGAATTCCAGGAAAAAGAGCTCCCTGAATCTCCCAGGATAAAACCAAATACCGCTGAAAAGGTTACCACAAACGTCAGCCGAAACTTCATCAGCTCATAGTAGGCCTTCAGCCTCCCCATAACCGATGCCGCAAACGGCCTTTCCGATATATCTATTGTATTCATGTTAACGCACTAATTTAAACTAATCCTTTTTTGATCA
>DATGOS010000161.1:0-2855 GCA_035305725.1 Cyclobacteriaceae bacterium | reverse complement strand
GATCATCTTCATGTCCGTTCTGGCATGGGACATCATGTCCACGAAGTTGTACACCAAAACGTTCAGTTCGTTGTTCAGGAAATTGGAGAACTGTTCCAAAACTGCCTTACCCTGGTTGGCCTGCAGAATTTTGCTATAACTGGCTTTGATGTTCAGCCTGTTCCTTTTTAGGTTTTCCCTCAAAAATTCTTCTTCATGGTTGTTTTTGCCCTCATCCGTATCTTCCCCTTCCCAGAGTTCTGGATGAAACTTGGCCATGTCCTGAGGCATCATCCCGCTAAATAAAGCGTTTCGGGAAAATGCGGTGGTGGTGGGCAGGATGCTGTAGTAGGTGTCCTTGTTTTCTATATTAAAATAATCGGTCAACAAAGGTTCAATCACTTCCCATTGGTCCAACCGCAGGTTATCGATGACCACAAAA
Organism: Cyclobacteriaceae bacterium; assembly: GCA_035305725.1. Lineage (GTDB taxonomy): Bacteria > Bacteroidota > Bacteroidia > Cytophagales > Cyclobacteriaceae > DATGMS01. Next base: position 2,434 of record DATGOS010000161.1, on the reverse strand, counting down.
AAAAGAGGCCTCTCCGGCTTGATTTTGGGAAAAACAGTTTGTTTCATCACCTGGTGGGACAACACGGGCCTGTCGATGTTGGGCTCATTTAACCAGTCCAGATAATTTTCTTTGATGAACTTTGCAAAGTTCGCATTGGCTTCTGTTTTTTGGGTGTCCAGCACCTCCTGCATGCTTTTGTTTTCTGTCCGGTCTATCTCCAGTTCCCAATAGGTGAGCCTTTGATAAATATCGGCCCATTCCTGGTGGTCAATCGCCTCATTGTAGGCCATGCTGATATTGCGAAAGTCCTGTTGGTAAGAGAGGTTGGTTTTTTCGCTGATCAGTTGTTTGTTTTGGAGTATTTTTTTGACGGACAAAAGAATCTGGTTGGGATTGAGGGGCTTGATCAGGTAATCGGCAATTTTGCCCCCAATGGCATCGTCCATGATATGCTCCTCCTCGCTCTTGGTGATCATCACCACCGGCGTGCGGGGTTTCAATATTTTTATTTGCTGCAGGGCCTCCAGGCCCGTCATACCGGGCATCATCTCATCCAAAAATACCACGTCATAATTGGTTTCTTCCACTTTCTCTATGGCATCCAGACCGCTGTTTACGGTGGTGATCGCGTATCCCTTTTGTTCCAGGAACATGATATGAGGCTTTAAAAGATCTATTTCATCGTCAGCCCAAAGGATTTTGAATTTTTGCATATAATATTGTTTACTTCTTTAAAATTTATAATTAATATTGGCTCAAAGCTAATAATTAATCAGCGGGCATTTGAATAGCCATAAAATAATCAACGATCCTGTTCACGGATTTATCACAATTCCCGGCGATTTAATTTTTGAAATCATAGAACACCCGTACTTTCAAAGATTACGGAGAATCAAGCAGCTAGGTTTGACGGACATGGTTTATCCGGGTGCTTTGCACACTCGCTTTCACCATGCGCTGGGCGCCATGCACCTGATGAGCATCACGCTGGATCACCTAAGAAACAAAGGGGAAGAAATCAGCGGGGAAGAATATGAAGCCACCCTGATCGCCATCCTGCTTCATGACATCGGCCATGCACCCTTTTCCCATGCTCTGGAATTCACCCTGCTTCGAAACATCCGCCATGAATCCATTTCTCTCCTGTTTTTTGACGCCATCAACCGGCAGTTCGACCATCGGTTGGACCTTGCCATAGAAATTTTCACGGGAAAATACAGCAGGAAATTCTTCCACCAGCTCGTATCCAGCCAGCTGGATGTTGACCGGCTGGACTACCTCCAAAGGGACTCCTTCTTTACCGGGGTATTGGAAGGCATCATAGGGGCCGACAGGATAATCAAAATGCTGAATGTCAAAAACGATTCCCTGGTAGTAGAAGAAAAGGGAATCTACAGCATAGAAAATTTCCTGAGCGCCAGAAGGCTGATGTACTGGCAGGTTTACCTGCACAAGACCACCGTGAGCGCGGAGAAGATGCTGATCAACCTGGTCAGAAGGGCCAAAGATTTGGAGCAGTCTGGCGTTCGCTTGCCGGGTTCCGAGGCCCTGCTATATTTTTTACGGCACAATTTCACGCTGGAAAATTTTCAGAACGATCCCGACCTGCTCTACACCTACTCCCAACTGGATGATTTTGATATATGGGGAGGAATTAAACAATGGCAAAAAAATAAGGATTATGTACTCCGGAACATTTCACAAATGCTCCTGACCAGGAAACTCTTTAAAATAACCTTGGTCAACCAACCTTTTGACCCGCTGGAACTGGAAACAATCAGGGAAAAAGCCAGGACCGATCTATCGGTTTCGGAACAGGACCTTGATTATTTTTTTTCCGCCGGCTCCATCAGCAACCATGCCTATCTGGCCAATGAAAAAATCACCATGCTTACCAAAAAAGGAGAACTGGTAGATCTGGCACAGGCGGCTGATCTGCCCAATATCAAGGCCATGAGCAAAATTGTCAAAAAATATTATGCTTGTCATGCTAAAGAATTAACTTTACAGCAACATTAATTAAATCCACATGGAAATTACCGTTAATGAGGTTGCAAGGCTGTTGGATGGAAAAGTTGATGGAGACGGGAGCCAGATTGTAAACCGGTTGGACAAAATCCAGGAGGGAGAAGCAGGAGGAATAAGTTTTTTGGCCAACAAGAAATACGAGCCCTACCTATACCGCACCAGATGCACTGCTGTAATTGTTTCGGAGGATTTTGTACCCAGCAAAAAAATACAATCAACACTGATCAGGGTTCCGGACGCCTATACCGGATTCACCCGTCTACTGGAAGCTTACGAAAGTTCAATCAGGCAGAATCCTGAAGGGGTGGAGCAACCCTCGTTTATCGGGGAAAACAGTGAAACCGGACCCGGCGGATACCGTGCGGCTTTTTCCTATATTGGCAAAAATGTCCGGATCGGCAAAAACGTCCAAATACACGCGCAC
>DATGOS010000160.1:0-3676 GCA_035305725.1 Cyclobacteriaceae bacterium | reverse complement strand
CACCTGGGAGCGGCCATACCCCAGCCACCCTATACACTGGATACCCATTATCCCTGGCAGTCCGAGGAAGTGATAGTGGGAGGCAGAATTCCTTTTGAAGAAGGAGCTGTTCAGGTACCGGAGGGGCCGGGACTGGGGGTGGAGCTGGATAAGCAGTCCCTGGCGCAGTTACACCGGAATTTTCTAAGCTGCGGTTTGACAAAAAGGGATGATCAGATAGAGATGCAGAAAATCGTTCCCGGCTGGCTTTTTCAACAGGTGCGCTGGTAAAACTCATGTGATGATGGGCAAAAAAATCCCAAAGCTGGCTTTACTTTATTATTTGCCCATCGCGATGGCGTTCGGGCAAAACAATATTCCGTTCCATAGCAAACCATTGCAGGAGCAGGGAGACCTTTCTGTCTTGATGGTGGAGGGCATTGACCGGTTTCTGGAGAAAGAAACAGACCGTGTCCGGGACGCGCGGCCGGATTTTTGGCAAAGGGATTTTTCTTCCGAGCAGGCTTTTCATCAGTCCATCCAGCCGCAAAGAGAAATCCTTGCCCGCCAATTGGGTGTGGTGGATAACAGGAAAAAAATCAATATGGAGGTGTTGACGGACTCCCTGCTGAACCCATTGGCCATACAAACGGAAGGATGGGTGGTCCGTGCTGTTCGTTGGGAGGTAATTCCGGGCAAGTATCAGGGCCTGTCCGCGGAAGGTTTGCTGCTCCAGCCGAAAGGGAGGATCCTTGCCCGCGTGGTGTTGGTGCCGGATGCGGACATCCTCCCCGAAGTTTATGCCGGACTGCAGGATCCGGAAGCGGTGGGATTCGGCTTGGCCAGCAGGCTTGCCGGGGCGGGGGTGGAAGTGCTTATTCCCGTCCTGGTCAGCCGTGAAGACAGATTTTCGGGCGATCCTTTAAGGGACCGATTTACTAACCAGCCCCACCGGGAATGGATTTATCGGCAGGGGTTTATCCTGGGCCGCCACATTATCGGATATGAACTGCAAAAAATATTTTCAGCCATTGATTGGTTGGAAGCTAAATCCAGGGAAGCAGGACACCAGGTCCCCATTGGCGTAGTGGGTTATGGAGAGGGGGGCCTGCTGGCCCTGCACGCGGCAGCCCTGGACAACCGAGTCCTTTCCACGGTGGTCAGCGGTTATTTTGATGCAAGGGAAAAGGTTTGGGCGGAACCCATTTACCGGAATGTATTTGGATCATTAAAGTTTTTTGGCGATGCTGAACTGGCGGTGATGGCCTGGCCGCGGAATCTGATAATAGAGCATGCCAGGGGACCTGAAGTTACCGGTCCTCCAGCTCCCAGCCGGGGTCGCTCAGGCGCTGCGCCGGGCAATTTAACAACACCAGCCACATCCTCAGCCAAAGCGGAGTGGGACCGGGCCGTCGACATGGTTCCGGCAGATCAAAACCATCTCTTCTGGTATGCGGACGGCGACAGCCCTTATCCCCAAGCCTTTTCCGAAGCGACATTAAAAGTGTTTGCAAAAAGTTTAAAAATTGAACTGTCTCCTCTTATTCAGGATGTTACCGCTGCTCCCCTTGATCACTGGCTGGATGCTCTTGACAGGCAGGAACGGACGGTGAGGAATATGGAATACCAGATGCAACGCGTGCTGGCTTTAAGTGAAAAAACCCGGGAAAGGCAGTTTTGGCAAACGGCCCTTATCCACAACATGACTTACGAGGACTCAGAAAGGCTGTTTGATCAGGTCATGGAACAATATCCGGATTGCTTTTGGGGACCATGGGGAAAAGCCATGACCCATATCCATCCCTTATGGGCTGGCGCGCCGTCGGAATCAATATTAAAATCGGGCTGGGATCTTTCTTTAAAAACTATGGAACTGGCGGACAATGAGAAACAAAAATCACTTGCGGCTGCTTTAGCTGCCTATTACGAGAACGGGATCAACAAAACCGAACAGGAAAGGCTAAAAAGTTTTCACAGCGCCTGGGACACTGCCTATCAGCGATATCCTGATGATCTGGAAATTAAATCTTTTTATGCTTTATCCCTCCTCGCTGTAGCTGATCCAAATGATAATGCCTATAAAAACCAGTTACAAGCGGGAAAACTGGCGGAGGAAATCATACAACAGGTGCCGGAACACCCAGGGGGAATTCATTACACCATACATGCCTATGACTACCCAGAACTTGCGGACAAAGCCATAGCGGCAGCGGAGAAATACAGCAAGATCGCACCGGAAGTTGCCCATGCCCTGCATATGCCCACCCATATCTATACCCGGCTGGGCATGTGGGAAGAGTCCATTGCCTGGAACCGCAGGTCTGCCCAGGCCGCTTTGAAGCAACCTGTGCAGGGCGCTGTTTCCATGCATTATTTCCACGCCCTGGACTACCTGGTATATGCGTACCTTCAAAGGTTCGAGGATGCGCAGGTTCAATCAATTCTTCAGGAAATCAGGCAACTTAATGTTCCCTTTCAACAAACCAATGTCACAGCCTACACCCTAGCCGCGGTAGAAGGCCGTTATGCGCTGGAAAGGCAGAACTGGACCAAAGCTTCCCAACTCACCGCCAGGCATCCCGCGTCTCTTGACTGGGACCGGTATCCCGAATTCGAAGCACTTTCCCATTTTGCTTTCGGATTGGGATCGGCCAGATCAGGGGAAAAAGAAAAGGCGGCCTTGGCTTTAAAAAGTCTGGAAAATCTTAGACAAAAAATCCAAAATCCCTACTGGGCAAACCAACTGGAGATCCAGGCTGAGACCGTCAGGGCCTGGTTATATCTGAGCCAGAACCAAACGGAAGCCGCGCTGGAATCCATGCGAAACGCCGCTAAAATGGAATCAGCCACCAGCAAACATCCCATTACTCCCGGCGAACTGCTTCCGGCAAATGAGCTGTTGGGAGATATGTTGATGGAACTGGGTAAACCCGGTGAAGCATTGCTCCACTATGAACAGGCACTCACAAGAAGCCCGGGAAGATACAACAGCCTTTATGGAGCCGCAAAATCGGCCGAAGCCATTGGCGATACCCCAAAAGCCAACCGTTATAGAAAGGCAATTAATAAACTGTCAGAGGATGCCGAAGTGGCCAACAAAAGAAGGGAGTACGCCATGAGTTCTATGTAAGATAACGCGAAGCCACCCCGGCCTTTTTCTCCAGGCTGCTCCAGGCGGGTGCCAAAAACCTGTTGCCAGCTTCCCTTAGCTTCGTTGCGTTGACTCTCTGACGATCAGCTCACCGGGCAGGATCACCTCCTGCGGTTCTTTCATGCCGGTGTGCAGGTGTTTGAGCAGCAGTTCACAACTGATGCAACCAATCTCAAACGCCGGCTCTGCCACCGTGGTCAGGGTGGGGGAGATCAGGCTGGAGATGGGGTCGTTGGTGAAGCCCACCACCCCGACCTCCCTGCCGATGGCGATGTTTTTCTCCTTAAGGGCAAGCATGGCGCCGATTGCTTTACGGTCATTGACCGCAAATATGGCGTCAGGCCTTTCGGAAAGTGCCAGCAACTGTGAGGTATCCCGCTGGCCGCATTCCTGGGAAAACCCTGAGTGGATAATCCATTCTTCCCGGAGCGGAAACCCATGGGCTTTAAATGCATCTTTGTATCCGTTAAGCCTGTTTTCTGTGAAACGCTGCCCCTTAGGCCCGGCAATGTGTGCGATGTTTTTATATCCCTGCCGGATCAAATG
>DATGOS010000159.1:0-5445 GCA_035305725.1 Cyclobacteriaceae bacterium | reverse complement strand
CGCCTGTTCCCGCACCACGCTGGCTTTAGGGGATCCTTTCTTTGATTCCGCCAATGACTTATGGATAATCTCCAGCAATTCATCGGGGTTCAGCGGTTTGGCCAAATAATGATAGGCACCTTCTTTGATCAAATTTACTGCTATATTGAGATTGGCATAACCCGTGATGAAAATCACAATCGAATCCGGACTGATGCTTTTGATTTTTTCAAACAGGTCCTCGGCGGATATATCCGTTAGGCGATAATCACAAAGTATTACTTTATAAAACTTTTCCTTTATCAAATTAACACTCTGTTTACCGGAGATCGTCGCCTCAACATGAAAACCTTCTTTTGACAGAAACTTCTCCAATAAACTGCACATAGACAACTCGTCATCTATGATCAATACATTTTCCATAAAGAACTATTTAGTTGAAGGAATCTTCCAGCCTCGTTGTTGACGGATTTGAAAATAGCAAATATATGGCATATAATAAACAGATTTTGATGATATTACGAAAAAATTATCCATATTCCACTTCAACCTGATCAGGTAAAATAGGAGGAATAAAAAATTTCCTGCTTTTCTCCTTTCATTATTATCAGAAACAATGCCTATATTGGCTCCATTCCCAAACTTTTATGCAGCTTTTCTTTCAGGAGAACATATCAGGAAATCATGTGGAACTTGATCCGGAGGAGTCAAAACACCTGGTCAGGGTATTGCGAAAATCACCGGGTGACCTGGTGCAGGTGACGGACGGCCGAGGGGGTTTGTTTACCTGTAAAATAGATGATCTCTCCGCCAAAAAAACCCGTCTTAGTGTCCTGGAAGTGGAGCGCCGACCAGAGGACCGGCATTTTATCCATCTGGCGATCGCTCCCACCAAAAACCAGGACCGGATGGAATGGATGCTGGAGAAGATCACTGAGATCGGCTTTCATGAAATCACTTTTTTAATAACGGAAAGAACTGAGAAGGCCTACCTTAAACAGGAAAGGCTGGAAAAGAAAATTGTTTCGGCCTGTAAACAAAGTCTAAAAACCTATAAGCCAAATCTAAACGGTCCGAAGGATTTTGAGCATTTCGTTAACGATACGGATTTTGGTGATTTTGAAAAATTTGTAGCCCATTCGGACACGGCGCAGCCCCAGCACCTGATGGAACTGGCCACTACGGGTACCGCATATCTGATTTTGGTGGGTCCGGAAGGGGATTTTTCCCCTTCAGAGCTCGCTTTGGCCAGGGAAAAAAATTTCCGCACCTGTTCCCTGGGTCACAGCCGCCTCAGAACTGAAACCGCAGGATTATTGGCGGTACATACCTTAAGCCTCCTAAACCTTTAGGAGTGCTGTTATTTTTCCGTGCTGAAGTTTTCTTTATAATAGGCAATGGCTTTTTCCAAATCTTCGGGCGTATCGATGGCCACCGCCTGGTGAATACTCTCCACCATCTTGATCCGGTATCCGTTTTCCAACAACCGAAGCTGCTCCAGCATCTCAACCTGCTCCAGGGGCGACTTTTGCATCCGGGTAAAAGCCATCAAAGCGGCCTTTTTGTACGCATACACGCCTATATGCCGAAAAGCAGGAGCGTAGAAATCCGGGTTTCGCCGGTACGGGATCGGGGAACGGCTAAAGTAAAGCGCAAAATTTTCCCGATCCAGGACCACTTTCACCATATTGGGGTTGTGGGAATGCTTGTCATCCACCATTGCAGTCATCAAGGAAGCCACTTCCACCCTTTCATCAGCAAATGCCGCCACCAGGTCCCGCAATGACTTCTTGTCCTGGAACGGTTCGTCTCCCTGAACGTTTACCACGACATCGGCATCTATATCCGCCACAGCCTCGGCTATTCTATCCGACCCGCTTTCGTGCTCCTTTCGGCTAAAAAATACGCTGCCTCCTTCTTTTTCTATACTTGAGGCAATGTCTTCATGGTCTGTCACCACAATGACCTGGTCAAAAACCTCCGTATCGCGGGTACTTAGGTATGTTCGCGCGATCAATGGCTTTCCGCACAAATCCGCCAGCAATTTGGCCGGAAAGCGTGTGGCTCCGTATCTCGCGGGAATTAAGGCAATCGTTTTCATTAGGAGAAGAGGGTCGTCAAAAAATTATTCCATGTTGGTGAACTTGATTTTGTCTGCCTTATCAGCAATGTTCCTGATAATTCCGTCCAGTTCATGCGCGGACTTCAGGATCAGGTTATAAAATTTTTGCTGTTCCTCATCCTCGCTGACCAGCACTTTGGAGGTCGCCGGATCATTGACCGCATAGACCAAACCCATTAAACGGGCCAGGGGTGCCCTCACGACGTGCGACTGGATCCACGCGATCTCCTGCAGCCGCATGTTTTTTTCTTCAATCTCACTGATGTAGTTCAACCTGTCGGTAACGTCCTTAGCCAAAACTATGACAGCCTTCTTCCCCTTAAACTGAAGAATGTTACTTTGAAGGTCAACCTTAATGGTTTCACCGTTCTTTTTGATGTGGATGGTAGTCCCTTTGGATATGCTGTGCTCCCCTCCGTTCTTGCTCCTGTGGTTTTGCTCGAAAAGCTTTCTTTGTTCGGGAGGCTCGATTTCCAGGACCGACATGGACAGAAATTCCTCCCTGCTAAAACCATAATGTTTTATGGCTGCGTCATTAATATCCAAAAATTCCAGCGTTTCGATATCATACAGCCACATGGGCTCGGGGCTGAGGTGGAACAGGTCCTTATACCGTTTTTCGGACTCCCTGAGGTTGTTGTAGATTTCCTTCCTTTCTATACTGTATATAATGCTCTTGTAAAGGGAAGTAGCGGAGAGCTCTTCTTTCAGCAAGTAATCAGAGATCCCCATGGACAGGGACTTTATACCGAAATCAATGTCTGAATAACCTGTCAGTATAATCACCGGCGTAGATTTTGCCAGGGCCATTACATCGCGCAACAGCGCTTCCCCGCTGTTGTCGGGAAGCGTAAGATCCAGAAGAATGGCATCAAAATCCGGTTCGCTTTCCTCAAACAGCCGCTTCACATCCTTGAAACAGGTCGCTTCCTTAATCGTCGGAAATCTTATTTTTTCATGGAGCAGGTCCTCAATTAAAAGTAAATCCCCCTGATTATCCTCTATGACCAACAAATCAAGGGAATGTTTTTCCTTCGTCATTTGTGCTTTTCTTTTCCAGGCAACCTTGCAATATTAATCCAAAAAGATTCGATATTGGCCATTACATAGAGAAAGTCCTCTACCTCTATAGGTTTGATAATGTGGCAGTTCGCATGGTTTTTATAGGACTTCTCCACATCATTTTCAGAATTGGAGGTCGTCAGCATGATTACTGGAATATGTTTTAAAGAATCATTGCTTTTTATAAAATGCAGCACCTCGTGCCCGTTTTTCTTGGGGAGGTTGATATCCAACAGAACCATATCCGGAGTTTCGGCATCGGCAAATTTACCTTTTTTTTCCAGATACTGCATCCCTTCCTTTCCGTCCCTGGCCACATTAATATTGTATGATAAGGAGGCATCTTCAAAGGCTTCTTTGGTAAGTACAATGTCGCCCTCATTATCTTCTACTAATAAAATTTGAATTGCTCTCATTTACTTAATAATTATTTTGGCAAGGTGAAACAAAATTGGCTTCCGGCTCCTTCTTCCGATTCCACCCAAATTTCTCCACCAAGATTTTCAATAATTTTCTTACAGATCGCCAACCCCACCCCGGTACCAGAATATTCTTCCTTGCGGTGCAATCGTTGGAACAAGGTAAAAATTTTATCAAAGTAAACCGAATCAATTCCGATACCATTATCAGCAACAACAAATTTCCATTGCTTCGGATTTTCCTCAAGCTTGATTCGGATGATGGGTTTCACGCCCTCTGCCTGGTACTTCAGGCCATTGTTGATCAGGTTGTGAAGTACCTGCCGGAGCGGGCTCTTGAAAGTATATATTTCTGGCAAGGCCTCGTCCCAGATAATCTCGGCCTGCTTTTCCTTTATCGATTTCCTGTTCAAATCCACTGCCTCCTGCAACAGTCCCCCGATATTTACCATTTCCTTGTCCTCCTCAGTCCTCCCGATCCGGGAGAACTCAAGAAGGTCCAGAATAATGTTTCTCATTCTTTTTGCACCGTCACTGGCAAAATAGATGTATTTTTTTCCTTTTTCATCCAAGAGCCCCTCATACTTTTTCTCCAACTGAGATAGAAAACTGGTAATCATCCTCAAAGGTTCCTGGAGGTCATGTGAGGCAACAAACGCGAACTGCTCAAGGTCTGAATTGGACAGTGCCAGTTCCTTGTTGATCTTTTTGAGCTCCTCTTCACTTTGCTTTCTCCGCGAAACGTCCTTAAAATAAACGGAAAGCCCCGAAGGTGAAGGGTAAGCACTCACCTCCAGCCAAATGTTCAGGCTGGAAAATATTTCCTCAAAGTGGACCACTTTTTTCTCTTCTACCGCCTCAAGATACCTGTGATAAAAAGGTTCGTTGGCCGATTTGGGGAAAGTTTCCCACAAGTTACTCCCCAATACATCGTCCTTTTTCAGTCCAAGTATGGATTCTGCCTTTTTGTTCCAGTACGTTACCGTCCAGTTATTGTCCACCGCGAAAAACGCGTCCCCGATACTTTCGAGGATCATGCTTTTTTCGGTTAATGCCTCCCTGAGCGCCAGCATGGTGTTACGTTTTTCGATGGCGGAGGAAAGTTTTGATGTGAGCGTGTTTAAAAATGAAATTTCATCAGCGGTCCACTCCCGTTCCCGGGTACAGTCATCAAATCCCACAAAACCCATAAAACGGTTTTTTATACAAATGGGCAATACCAAAATAGACAAAATATCCTGTGACTGCAGGAGGTCCTTGGTTTTGCCGTCCTCCATCTCCCGGATGATGGCACTGAAAGGCTTGTTTTTTTTCAAAGGGCGAACAAAATCCGAAAAAAGCTCAAAAGGAACCTCCTGAAGATCCGGGTTGGCAATTTGTGGAAGCGCGGTATTCCTGCTCCACTCAAGCCTGTGACTGGTAACGCCCTCCCCGGTTACCGGATCATAATAGTTCTCAAAATAATATACCCTGTCCACGTCCACCGCCTCTCCCACGATCCCGAAACTTTTGTCCAGCGCAACCTCCCAGTCATCATACTGGAACAGCGTGCTGATCACCTCGGTGATAGCGGAAAGAAGCTTGGTCTTCACCATGATGTTCTCTTCCACTTTCTTCCGTTCGGTAATGTCAAACCGTACCGCGACAAACTGGTAGGGTTTCCCCTTTTCGTTCAGAAAAGGAACGATGGTGGTATCCACCCAATAAAAGCTGTTGTCTTTGGCTTTGTTTTTTATCTCGCCCCTCCAGACTTCACCTTTGGCAATCGTGGACCATAGATCGCGGAAAAATTCCCTGTCGTGATGGCCCGACTTTATGATGCGGTGATTTTGGCCGATAAGCTCTTCCCTGCTGTATTGGGAA